>QIGT01000035.1 GCA_003230835.1 Gammaproteobacteria bacterium | reverse complement strand
ATTGAGACGGGCTGTTTGTATCGGGACTGGATGGCGCGGACGGTGGAAACGGCCGTTCCTGACATTTGGAGCCGACGGCTGGGGCGAGCGACTTACTTTTTGCAAACGGCCGTACAAAGGGCGCGTCAGTTGGGGCTAATTCGGCTGGAGCAGGATGCGCTTGTCAATCTAGCCTGGACTTATTATTTTGCCCATGACCGAGACGCTCTGGAACAAACGATGGTCGCCGCCGATGCCTTATTCCCCGTGGATGTGCGTCTTCGCCCAGAGCAAGCACCGCCCAAAGCGTATGATTACCCTCACTTTTACTTCCAGCAGATGAGTAAGATGTGTAGCTTAAACGGCCGTTTGGCCTTTGAACGATATTTGGCAGACCCTACTGTTGAAAGCCACCTTAGCAAAGCAGTGGAGGCGTATGTGTTGGCTTTGGGATATGCCCAGCTATTTTCCCCAAGGTCTTCGGCGATAACGGCCGTTTACGACGCTCTCTACGGCTATCTCAAGCAGCTAAACGTCACCCAACTGACCAACTTCTACCGCTACGAACAGCAGCAGCGCACCCGCTACCGCCTCGACGAAATCAAAGCCCAGCTAGAAAACCTCGGCGACCTGCAAGACTTCCTCCTCGACTGCTTTGGGGATTATTATGAGGAAATTTAGTACCATCCAACTTAGAGATTGACCCGCAGGGCTTGCACCGTCAACACAATCAAAAATATTGAGATGCCTACCCGTATTAAATGATGCTTTGGGTTGATTTTCTTATACATCTGAATGCCATTATTTAGGGTCAGAAAATGTATGGCTATTAAACCTATAAGCAACAAAGGTATCGCAGCTTGATTTTGCATTATGATGAATACAAAGTAAAGGTATGCAAAGTTGTCAATCTGCCAATGGTAGGCTGCTCGGAGAAGATTACAAAAGTTTTGGAAACTTTTGTAATCTGGTGCGTCAACAAAAAGTCCGCACACTCATTCACAAGTCCCTCAGTGACGTATTTATCAAACATTACCAGCAAGTACATTGGTATAAAAACAAAAATGAGCTGGTCAAGAAAAATAGCACCAAATCGTTTCATCGCAACCGTTCTGTAGTACTTTTCTCTCCAATCAACAGCTATTGACGACGATACTCTTGCCTGACTCGTAGTTTGACTGTTGGATGTTCCTGAAGTAGCCTTAAGCTCGGGCGCATTTTCTACCTCCTCAGCAAGTGATGGTTGAACTGCTTTGCTCTAAGCCAACTCGTTAATCGAATCGTAACTATCACTTGCCACAGCCATTACCGCAGCATCGGGGCTGTTCCAGAATTGTTTGTGTTTTTCTCTATCTGCTCCACTGGGAATGTTGAAATCACTATTCACCTCAATTGGTATCGGCGAATTTCTGATGATAGGCGAAAGATGCGTTTCGATCCCTTCGGAGATATCCTTACCTTTCGCAATTTCGGTAAATGCATCGTCACGATTGGGGTATTCTGTGACTGCCGTCGCATTGCGAGGAAGTGCCTGCAGCTTGGCGTACGGCAGGCTGCCCCCTGTACACTTGCGGAGTATGATCGGTATTACGTAAGCTGTTCCCTCTTCACGGCGTTTCATGACTAACGCGAGTTCGTTGTCCCAGATAAAATCTGAGGCGTTGAAGTCAACACTTATCAAGAGCAAGATGATATTTGCCCTGTTCAATTCAGACATAAGGGTCTGATCCCGCTCCTGCCCAGGCAGAAGCTCCCCGTCGTTCCACGTCTGGACTTTTGAGGAACGTTTCAGCACCTTCAAGTGCTTATCCAATTCCCGAATGTGCTTAATTCCGGGCAATTATTTTATGGAATTGGCCTAAATGACGTATCCGTTCTTAAACTTCGCAGTGACTATTGCGATGATGACGTGACTGTAGCTGAAACAAATCGCTCCATTTCTTGGTCAATACGCTCTTTTAGAAATACCTTTATCAATGATTGATATGGGACATCCCGTTTGTTTGCAATTAAACGTAATTCATTCAGCATCATCTCTGGCATGCGTAAGGAAATCGTCTTAGTCGATGGCTTTAGCTTTGGCAAAACGACGGCCTCAGCTTTACCCCAATCAATATATTCTGTTGAGTCGTGCGTAGCCCAGAATGCACGCTCCTCATCTTCACTCTCGAAATTTGGTGTATCTTTGAATTCTGGCAACATATTTCCTCGTTTCTCTTTTGTTCATATCACGGGCAGAGATAACCCTTATCAAATCGTCTTTGATGGTAAAAGCAATGAATAGCCAACGACCGGTATCCGTTTGCCCCAAAGCATAAAATCGTTGTTCTTTTTGTGAGTGTTTGGTGTCCGAAGCAATAATGAGGGGGACATTGAAAAAAACTTCTTCACATTCACTATTCGTGACCTGATGAAGGTGCCAATTCTTATCCAGATTCCATTGATCCCACTCAAAGCCCGTACAATTTGCGATAACTTTACTCATTGCATTTGTATATTACAGTGATATACAAGTCTTGTCAATAGGCATTGACCGTTCTCGGAAACAGTTGAAGTGATTTGATGTTCTGTTTGTAAACTATCACCAACGCTTGGTTTTGCCGTCCCAACGGCCGCTTGAGCGGCGGGCGGGTTGAGGGACTACTTTCGGATTCACCAGAATCTTGAACAACCTCGATCTCGCCCGTCCGTTCGTCGGATAAGGAGGAGGCGTTGCCGCCTCCCCCTCTCCTCAGAACCCATCGTGCGCCTTTCAACGCAATAGGCTCAAGCATCTCAAAGGCTCT
>QIGT01000523.1 GCA_003230835.1 Gammaproteobacteria bacterium | reverse complement strand
GAGTAGGTGCCGCCTGTGAAGTCTGTGTCGTTTTAGGATCCAACTTAGCTCCTTCTCAACAATTGCGCTTACCGTGTACATTAACACCTTGCGCTGCAGGGGTTTGGGATTATGGCGCGCGAAACTTGCGAGCAAGGGTCAGTGCTAAGGACCATTCGACCAGTACTAGATTGGGCGCCCATGAAATCCAAGCAACGGTTGGGTAGGCTTCCTCCGCCGAAAATCCAGCCAAGGTTAATAAGCCCAGTTGGATTCGTAACATCACCGCTGCAAAGGTCGGGGCGTAGTTTCGCATCATCCATTCCCGATGCGTGACAACATCAACGCGGCGATACCGCCAAGAGCAACCAAGCTAAGATAGACTCGACCTAGCCACCGATGTAGGTTTGGTTGGTTCTGTCGCAGCCGACCCCAGAACTGGAACCCACCGATGAATAACACGATGGCGCCGCCAATAACATGCATCGTACCGGCAATGGGTACCTGGTCAAAACGTTCGTGAAAACTTGGAGCGCCAATGAGTCTAGCTTGAAAGCCAACGGCATATACGGCGATAAGGATGCTGGTGAATATGAGTAAGAATAATCCGATAGCGGGCAGGCGTTGAATAAACACGGATCGTGAAGCGGATTGTTGCGTTGTTTACATCTTGTCATGGCTTCCCAAATTTAGTTTGGTGGTACCTGCCTGCCTGCCTGCCTGCCTGCCTGTCTGCCTGCCACGCCCGATCTAGTACGGTGAAATCCAGCAGACGATTAATAGTTACAGAGGACAATGAAAAGTTAAACACCTCTTGTATGAAAATTGGAAGTATTCAAATCTGCAAAGGTGGGTCGCTAAAAATGTGATTTGACAAAGGGGTTTGTGGTTGAAGTTTGTTGTCGTGTTTAACCACTGCCGCTGGTGGTTTGCGAGTGCCTCTGATGTGTTTGAGAATCTCATCGATGATCGTTAGATCGATGATGGCGACAATCACGCGCAAAGTACCCCGACACAGTGGGTACAGGGTTGGTCGGATACTCGAATTTCATATTATCTGGCAGGCGTAAACAAGAATGGAATGAACTCATCATCGTACCGCTATGCGGACTAACCGTGCCTCGCTAGAATTTTTTACTTTGTCCAAATTTAGCCAAACAATTTCCGCGAAACACTACCTATTGGGCTGTGGGTATCCCTTATATCATGCAACATTTCCTACGCCATAATTCACGCGGCAGATCGCAAAACAAAACAATACTTGTCACTACGCGCAACAACTTTGTTGTTACGTGATTGATTCAATTTGGATATTGGAGAGTGCTACGAATGGATATTGGTCTAAGGGTAACCCCTAGCCAGCAGCATCAGGCGTTGGGTATGAGCACCTTGGCGTTTACCGTTTGCTTCGCTGTTTGGACCATATTTTCAATCATCGGTATACAAATACAGCAGGATTTAGGCCTAAGCGAAACACAATTTGGGCTGCTGGTGGGAACGCCTATCCTCACCGGTTCTCTGTCTCGAATATTCTTCGGCGTGTGGGCTGATCAATACGGCGGCCGCATTATCTACGTGTGGGTAATGCTGGCTGCGGCGGCAGCTACATTTTTGCTGTCTTACGCAACGTCATATCTTATGATGCTTGTAGCAGCACTTGGGGTTGGGTTGGCAGGTGGTTCCTTTGCAGTCGGTATCGGCTACGTATCCAAGTGGTACCCACCACATCGGCAAGGGACAGTGCTGGGTATTTTTGGGGTGGGTAATGTTGGGGCTGCAGTGACAAAGTTCGTGGCTCCGTTTGTTATGGTTGCCTTCGGCTGGACTACAGTTGCACAAGTATGGGCTTTGGTTCTTGTCTTAATGGCCTTAGTTTTTTGGTTGTCTACAACCGATGATCCCGAACTTGTCGCTCGACGCGCACGTGGTGAAAAACCGACAAGCACTTTGCTTCAGCTCGAACCACTTAGAAAGCAGCAGGTATGGCGATTCTCACTCTACTACTTCTTTGTCTTTGGTGGGTTTGTGGCCTTGGCGCTATGGTTGCCACGATATTTGATCGGTGTATACGAACTCGACATCCAAACTGCGGGAATGCTGGCTGCTGCATATTCGATACCAGCCAGCCTATTTCGTGCCTACGGCGGACATCTGGCGGACAAGTTTGGCGCGCGTATGGTCATGTATGTCACGTTTGGTATGTCATTACTGTGCTTGTTTTTGCTGTCCTATCCAAAGACAGATTATCTGATTCATGGCATTCAAGGGCCCATTTCCTTCTCCACTGAGATGTCTCTGGTCCCATTTGTTGCGGTGATTTTTGTGTTGGGCTTCTTCATGTCCCTGGGCAAGGCCGCGGTGTTCAAACATATACCCGTGTACTACCCAGCTCATGTCGGCTCTGTCGGCGGGCTGGTCGGTATGGTCGGTGGCTTGGGTGGGTTTCTACTTCCAATAGCCTTTGGCGTTATGAATGACCTAACAGGTATATGGACCAGTTGTTTTATGCTCCTGTTTGGCATAGTCGGAGCGACCTTCTTGTGGATGCACTTAGCGGTTGGACAAATGGAGAAAGCAGCGGCAGGGGATTCTCTGAACAAGCTGCCTGCGTTCCCCGAGATGCGCGAAATTCACGAGCCGACCCAGCATACAGAAGTTAAAACTGCGGTTTTAGAGGAGTGGCATCCTGAAGACTCAAACTTTTGGGAGAGCAAGGGACGCCGTATAGCTTCACGAAACCTGTGGATATCCATTCCGTGTTTGCTACTGGCCTTCTCAGTTTGGATGGTGTGGTCTGTGGTGGTGGCTAAATT
>QIGT01000103.1 GCA_003230835.1 Gammaproteobacteria bacterium | reverse complement strand
TTTTCGGAGCGCCCTTTTTTATCAAGCGCGCGCATTTGTCAGATTGGCGGGTTTTCGAGTTTCATTTTGAACGGCCCGGTTGGTAGTTTCGAGTCTTGGCTGTCGTCCATCGACCTGTCGTCGCGACGGTGCGGCTTCCCGATAGCAGTCCTTGATACATGAGTGCAGCATTTGGGTTGATCAGATGACGGCTACCCATTTCTAGCCCGGTCCAACCAGAATAGTGGCAATTTGGACTCGAAACTGTCCCTTTAGACCGATTTTATTTCAATTTGATTGTGGGTTACCCGATCCAAAGTATGGTTGTGCCCATTGCTTTAGTACACTTCACCTTCGCCTGGACTGCAATCCCTTAACGCGAAGGATAAGAACGGCAGTGGGTAACGATAGTTTCCCACTTGCCAAACCTAAAACGCAGATAAGCGCGAACGCTTACTGGCATAGGCCAAGAACAATGTGCCATTATTTGCACCTCTTTAGCTTACGTCAAAAAGCAGTTCGACACTCGCGGATCACCTCATGCGCTCCACCTATTAGGAGGCAATTGGTTCTAAGAGGGCGTGCGATGGGCACGTGGTATAAATACAAGTTAGGATTGTGATCGGCAAGGGTTTGCCCGATCAATTGGCAACAATTGCCTTTCGTGCATTTCTTGCGCCCTGAGACGAGATCAAAACCCAAGCCGCGAAGGCCCGCTTATCGATACTTTTTGCTGACCTCAGACTTGCTATACTCAGTCGAGCAATCTCACACCAAGTTTCGCCATCGACCTTTCCAAATCGAGTGTTTGGGTCGTAATCAGCTTTGTGCCGATGTTCTTGCAGTTGCTGAAATGCATCCGCGAACTCTTTGATGCAGTCGGGGAAATTCACTTTGCTGGCTTGCTCGCATGCCTTTTGACAAACACCGTGGTTTAGGCCGCGATATACCTCAACCCACGCTTTATTGGGTCGCTTGCTTGGGGTTTTCCCGACAAGCGAGTTGGCACACGTTCGAGCAAGTGCGTGGAACACAGCGTAATAAGACGAACTTATTGATCGTCTTATCTCTGATTGTGTTGGTCGTTTGGTGGTGGCCAGCCGCTTTGCTACGGCTAGATGCCCATCAGCGAGTTTAGCGTCAGGCATGCAAACCCGAGTTAAACTGAGGTGTAATCACAGGGAAAAAACCAGACCAACTTGAACCCAAAGCTTCACGCACTTTTCCTGTCAGCCCAAAGTAGCTTTTGGCCAGCGCTTCAGGACGCTCGGTCGTGGTGATCAAGAGCTCAATCCGGATTTTCTGTTCATCTTGATCGATTTCGATGGACGTCACTTTAATCTCTGATGCAGCGTCAAGATCAAACTTCAAGCGAATTACTTTTAAAATCTCATCAGTCATAACCTTGTCCAACGTGGTTGGTACAGTCATCACCTTGTCTCCCATTGGTAGCGCTGTGTTTCTCCAGTGCTTATCCAGAGACTATACACAGCTTTTCATGGTCTGCCATAGAATATGTAGGCCCATTGTATCGCATTCAAGGCGGACGGAGGGTAGGGCCTCTTTGAAAGTGATCACAAAATGGTTGATTTTGTATAAAAATGGCTCGCTTGGTGTGTCGACGCCCTAGGCAAATTTGTCCAAAAGCAACATGCTATTTGAGTATAATGTCAAGTGACCGCATTTGACGCAAACAGCACGACAAACGAAGTGAATGGAATGCGAAATCTGCTACCCCACTCGCTTTCCACCCTTCACCTAAAAATGCACCTGATGCAGCACCGGCCCCTATGCCCACTTCCCGGTCGCCCAACTCATTATTGCCGGCATCCACAAATGCCCCCGCCCGCGCATATGTCGCCCTTGCCAGGCCCCATCGATGACAGAAGATGGCGGTTGTATTCCGAAGCGTGGCTACTACGGCTTGCCCTACAACATCGTCGTAACCCAGCCCCCTAAATCTGCAAATGTACAAAACGGTCAAACCACCCGCAAATGCATGTACAAAACCAACAATTTCGCTCTCTGGCGCAGGGCTGCACCCTTGCCGCCCGCGTTGGAAAGTGGTTTGACCACGTGGTACATTTTGAGGATTTGACATGGACCAAGACGCCTTGACCCGCATCGCCGCAGCCCTTGAGCGGATGTCTCCGGCGCCGTTGCCGCCTCCGGATTTCGGGTCAGCCAGCGCCTTTGTCTGGCATGTGGACCCGGACCGGCTGGAACCGGTGAACGACGTGGCCAGGGTTGATCTGAACCTGCTGATTGGGATTGACCGCGCGCGCGATACCTTGCTGGACAATACGCGGCGGTTCGCTGCTGGATATGCATCGAACAACGCCCTACTATGGGGCGCTCGCGGAATGGGTAAATCCAGCCTTATAAAGGCGGTGCACGCCACTGTTCAAGCACAACATCAAGACTTGACACTGATCGAACTGCACCGCGAAGATCTGCCATCGGTGGGCCGTTTGCTGAACCATCTGCGCGGCGTCAATCAGCGGTTTGTGCTGTTTTGCGATGACCTGTCGTTCTCCCATGACGACACCCATTACAAAAGCCTCAAGGCGGTGCTGGATGGCGGCATCGAGGGGCGCCCGGACAACGTTGTGATGTACGCCACCTCGAACCGGCGCCATCTGATGCCGCGTGACATGATCGAAAACGAACGCTCCAGCGCCATCATCCCCTCTGAAGCGGTTGAAGAAAAGGTATCTCTAAGCGACCGGTTTGGATTGTGGCTGGGCTTCCACCCGTGCGATCAGGACCAGTATTTGGCAATGATTACAGGCTATTGCGCCGCCTACGGCCTCACG
>QIGT01000434.1 GCA_003230835.1 Gammaproteobacteria bacterium | reverse complement strand
GCTGCATTTGTCCCCGGGGCACGGTTTTCTCGTCATCGAATAGCGATCTGGTTGGCCCCAACCGCCTGGTTGTCTGGTCATGCACTGTTCCACGTTTGGGAAGTAGCGGTCGGTATCACAGGACTGCAATCTCTGAGCGAAGACTTTGCCGGCCTGACCCTGCCAGCCTTGATCGGCATTGCTCTTGTCACAACTGCAGTACGAGACAAGAAGGCAAATGCCAAAGCTATAACGCGCCGTGATGAACGATTTTGATGCACAGGGTTACTGAACTGTTCGAACAGCAACGCCCACGGTTGCTATCTCTCGCTTACCAGATGTTGGGAGAAATTCAGGCGGCTGAAGATATCGTGCAGGAGGCATGGTTTAGATGGGATAAAACAAATACATCGGAGATCGATTCACCTCGGGCCTGGCTCTCTAGCATTGTGACGAGATTGTCAATTGATCAATTGCGCTCGGCTCGGCATCGTCGAGAGACTTACACAGGACCCTGGCTGCCGGAGCCGATTATTGAGGTTGCCGACGGACCTTCAAAGGCACTGGAACTAGCGCAACAGTGCGAGTTAGCGCTGCTCTGGTCGATGGAACGCCTGCAGGCAGAAGAGCGCGCCGCATTTTTGTTGAGGCAGGTTTTCGATGTGGACTATGTAGAAATCGCAAAAATGCTGGAGACTAATGAACAAAATTGTCGACAGCTTGTAAGTCGGTCTAAAAAGAAATTGGCCGAAGTAACACCGCGAATCGAAACCTCTTCTGACGAACTTGAACAGGCCATGCAAAATTTTGCCGAAGCGATCATTTCAGGTGACCAGGCGCAGGTCATTCGTTTATTGGCGCCTGATGCGGTTGCTCTGGCCGATGGTGGAGGATTGGTAAGTGCGACGTTGATTCCAGTGCAGGGTGCAAAGCGGATCGCTGCCGTATTAACCCATTTAGCCAAGAACAATAGCGTGCTGGACGAGATGGAACTGACAAGGGTCAACGGGCGCCCGGCATTTAGCCGTCTTGTAGGCGACGACGGAGACATGATCTTCACGGTGCGGCAAAATGCGCAGGGGAGAATTTGTTGGATCTATATACTGCGCAATCCGAACAAACTCGCGGTTTCCCGAGCGCAAACAAGCCTTCCCCACTAAATTATTGTTCAAAACAAAATTTTGGCATAAACAATTTCGCTCAGTGCAAAATGGCAGGCTGGACGATAGATACAAATCACTTAGATGTGCTTTTCGAAAATTTACTCGTGTACTGAGTTTGAGGTGATTTGCAGTCCTCGTGCGGATCGTTTGCTGCAAGCGAGATAGTGCGTCGCAAGCGTACTCTGTTCTTGGGTAAAGTCCGGTAAGATGCTTGGTCGATTTCGTCAGCTGATTTCTGTGACCCAGAGAATCGCGTCGTCGGTTAGCTCGCGTCGAATTGAATCCGGGTAATGATGAGCGCGCGGACTCTGCCGGGTGGTTTAGTTGAAGCATCATCTCGACGGACACATAGCCGCCAACTTGACCGAGGATCTACTGGTTCAGTTGGGCGAGGAAATGGCCCTGCTACGACGTCTTCATCAACAACCTGATTATTCAGGGTAAGCGGCTCATGGCGATTACTAATTTCGAAGAAGATTGCCACTACTATCGTAGTTTCGATTTGGGAATGGCGATCGTCTGTGCCTGTCGAAATCGGCAAGGTATCTCTTTCCAAAAAGCGAGACAATTTCTCCGCGATTACCAGAACGATATTACTCTTGAATTGGTCGAACGAAAATCTTTGAAGGCCTTCGCGGTGTATCTATTCTCCGGTCAAGAGCGACAACTAGAGTTTATCAACCAACCGTTTGCCCCGAACCACAGTCAACAACACCGTAGTTTCACTTACGTATACGATGGGTATCTCAAATATATTGCGATCAAGAACAATAAAGTCTGCATCCTTGCCCACTTCGAGTGAGCCCGATGTGTCTTCAACTCCATTTACAACCGCGCCGTTCAAAGTAAAAATCTTTACTGCAGAGGCAAGGTCTACTGCTTCCTCCGGCCAATCCTGCTCAAGACCACTACCAGCAGGATCACTGCGCGTAACCATAGATTCAATACCTGGCCACGGATTTACGGTAGGTACAACAGGCCAGTCCGAGCCATAGACAACTAGCGCACCCGAATCAAGTAACGTTTTGATCGGCCATACCTTCGCACGTTCTTCACCTAACCATAACTCCCAATCAAGACCTGGAATTGGGTACCATAATATTGGACACATTTCCGCAGCAACATTAAGTTCTGAAAATCTAGAGATGTCATCCGCATGAATCATTTCTGCATGCGAGACGATGTGTATCAGGTCGCTGTTGCCATTTGCTTGTCGCGCGGCTTCGACCGCATCTAGCGCCACCCTAAGTGAGCGATCACCAGTGGCATGCATCATTACCGTCAAACCCATTGCATCCAATAGAGTCACATCGTCCGCAAGTTCTTCCGGGTCAAGCATCAACTCCCCGCTCCATTGGTCACCAAACGTTTCGCTGGGTTCATAGGGCTCGAGTAGAGCTGCCGTATAAGTGGGCGGAATACCGTCGAGCATAATCTTAATAAACTCAGTATTGATGTGCTCGCTCGCATGATCAGCGCGCGCCGCAATTAGGCTGAGTTCTTCGTTGTGAGAATTAGCCCACGCACTCTTCCAAGTTAGATTTGTCATAGCATTGAGTAATAACTTACCTTGGCGATCTAGGTCATCATATGCTGACATGTAGGATGTGGTCACAATCGCTTCTTTGAACGTGGTAATACCGTGAGAGGCAATTTCATTGAGGCTCCAAGCT
>QIGT01000219.1 GCA_003230835.1 Gammaproteobacteria bacterium | reverse complement strand
GATTTACGCTGGGTAATTTCTTTAACTAAGGTCATATTCACTTGCTTGATATGCGCAGCTAGAGCTTCGCGTCGAGTCCAAGCTGCAGAAACCCAAAATGTGATCAGCGCAAAGATCAGCAAGTATACAGAGTACGCCCACCAGGTTGCCCAGGGTGGCGGCAGCACATGCAGTGGAATGGCCAACTGAGTTTTTTCGGAATACGCTTCACTGCCTGCAACGCGAGCGCGAAAAACGTATCTGCCTGGATTCAAATTGGTGTATGTCGCACGGTGATGGGTAGCGTCGTCAATCCAATCGGTATCGAAACCGTCAAGTTTGTGTTGATAACGAATTTGCTTTGGTGCGTTAAAATCCATGGCTGCGTATGCGAAGGTAATCATCGAATCATCATGAGACAATTCAATTGCCTGTTGCTGGGTCAGATTGATGATTTGTTCTTCGTTGAATTTGAAGAAACCGGTGAGGGCAATGGGGATAGGTTTATCCGAGTGGGCAAGTTGCTTCGGCCAAAATGCGGTTAAGCCGCGTGGTCCGCCAAATATAAGCCGACCTGTCGAAGTACGAATGGCGGCGCCTTGATTAAACTCATTGCTCTGTAAACCGTCGCGTGCGGTAAAGTGTACAAACGATTGTGTGGCTAGGTCGTACTTGGAAAGCCCTCGATTTCCGCCTATCCAAACGCCGCCATCTAGTTCGGTCAATAACCCGTAAACGACAGGGCTAGGCAGACCTTCGGTGATGCCGATGTGTTGTAGTTCAACTCGATTTGCCGCTCGATCTTCAGCACGCCATAGATTGAGCCCACCATCAGTAGTGCCGATCCAAAGATTGCCCAGTTGGTCCTCTGCCAAACTAAACACCCCAGAACCGGATAAGCTAGTCTCATCTAAAGGGTCATGAAGAAATGCCCTTACTTCGCCAGTGCTGGGGTCAAAGCGGCACAGCCCTTGGAAGTGCGAGCCTATCCAAAGCATACGGTCGCGATCTTCATATACTACGAGTGGTCGATCTAAGCAGACACTATGGGGGTCTTTTGGATCGAATTGAAAACGCCGGAAGCTTTCGGATTCAGGCAAATAAAGGTTAAGGCCACCTAAATAGGTGCTCGCCCAAATTCGCCCTGCGTTGTCTTGGATTAGATTCGTGACCCCATCAAACGAGAGCGTACTGTCATCTGCTGGATCGTTGCGGTAGTGGTGCCATTGTCGAGTCTTTGGATTGTAGCGATCAAGTCCGGCGGCCCTGGTGCCCACCCAAAGTTGGCCTTGGTTGTCTTTCAGTAGCGCGTGCACGCGATCTTCGCTGAGGCTGTTGGGGTTGTTAGGGTCATGTTGAAAGGTTGTGGCTGTGCCAGTTTCCAGATCTAGGAGATTGATGCCTCCGCCTGCGGTACCCACCCATATTTTGCTGGGTGATTCTTCTGCAAAACTAGATACCCAGTTATTTGAAAGCTCTCCCGGTTGGATACCGTGCCCGGAATAGGTATAGAAGCCTGCGCTATTTGCACTCCACTTACTGATGCCTGCCAGTGAGCCGATCCACAAGACGTTGTTGTTATCCTGAAATATGGCAGACACGTGGTCATCAGCCAAACTGCGACTATTTTCAGGTGAGTGTTTGTAGGTGGAAAATTTGGTGCCATCAAATCGACTCAAACCGTGTGCGTCATGGCCAATCCATAACATACCGTCGGTACTTTTATGTATTGCTCGGATGCTGTTCGATGACAAGTCTGGAAAAGTCGATGTGTCGAAATGTTGTGTGGCGCCAGTATTAACATTTAAACGATACAATCCGTGTTCGGTCGTCCCTAACCATAAGATGCCTTCGCTGCCGATTTCAAGAGATCGAACACGAATGTCGCTGTCGCTTAACGTGAACTCTGAAAATTTGTTCGTGATTGGATCAAATTGGTGCAGGCCGCCATCAGAACCGACCCAAAGTTGACCGTGGTTGTCGATTTCTAGCGCTTTGATGTGATTTTTGCGCGAGCTATTTTGCTCCTCTTTTGCATGCGAGAATCGATTGGTTGTTCCCGTGATTGGGTCCAATTGCACAATTCCGTGACCGTCTGTGCCGAGCCATAACTTGCCAGAAGAATCCTCAGTAATGGTGCGGATGGCGTACCCGCTGAGGTTCACGTCGTGGTAGCGCACGAAACTATGCAGGCGTGGGTCGAAGCGCGCCAAGCCCTTTTCCGTTCCTACCCATAGGCGTTCTTGAGCGTCGACATGTAATACCCAAATGAAGTCATGCGGTAGTGTGGTTTGGTCGGCCGGGTCAGAGAAATAGCTGCGAAATTCGACACCGTCGTAGCGGTTTAGTCCTTGTTGGGTGCCAATCCAAATGAAGCCGGTCTGATCTTGAACGATGGTTTGTACGCTTGATTGGGTGAGCCCGTCGGAGGCATCTAAGTGCTGGAAACGGGGTGCAAGTTGCGCCGATGTGTTCGCGGTTAGGAACGGAAGGGTAACAGCGAGCCATAAAATTGCCTGCAGCCAGTTTGCTCGAATCCGGCGAGCACGCGACCGTGTATCCCGTTTGGGCACTTGGTTGGAGCCCCCCTTTTACTGAATCCTACTCCTAAGCTACCACGTCGAATGCGTACAGACCACATAGTCGAATGCCTACAGACCACATAGTCGAATGCGTACAGACACACATAGTGTTCTAGATGTCTACTAGGACAACTTTCCATGCCCTAACAGTGGTGAAAACGGAATAGCGTCACGTAAGCGTCGTGTGAACAATTCGTAATGACAACGTAATTGGCACATCTCGGTCACGGAGCTGGACGACCGAAGAATTCACTGTTGCTGCATGGATAGCAACAACAGCGAGGTATTTCATGTCTTTTTCAATCTCCCGGTTTTCGGGAAAAGCCCGAGTGGGCCTTGTCTTTGCAGCGATGGCAGTGGCTACTGCCGCCATCCTCATAGGGCAAACTAGCTACCTAAATAGTTCCAGTAGTACACAATCAGACACAACCAGTTGGTTAGTGCAGGCTCAGAGCTTTGCACAAGCCAAACATCTTGTTAGTTCTGAAGGTGGGTTGATTACCCACGAACTGAAGGTGATTAAGGCAGTCGCGGCTGATTTGACAGCTGCGCAACTGGCAAAATTGCAATCACATCCCAATCTAAAATTGACTGTGAATCGTACTGTGAAAGTTGCTAGTCAATTAATACCAGAAGCCGACTACCCGACGCTGATTAACGCCCACAACCTACATGCCGGTGCTATTGATGGCGACGGTGTGACAGTTGCGGTAATTGATACTGGGTGGTGGCGGAAGCATAAATGGCTGCGCGATGATTTGGTACAGCAGCCAAGAGTGGTTGCCGAGTACAACGCTAGAAGAGACACCAGTACGCATATGCGAGATAGGAGTGGGCACGGTAGTCACATTACCAGTATCATCATGAATTCGCGTTTGTCGCAAAGTGGTCTAAAAATGTCCACTGCACCAATGGCAAATTTGGTTGCGATTAAAGCATTCAATAAACACGGTGTTGGCACCTACGCAGATGTTATCCGAGGTGTTGATTGGGTGGTTACCCATCAGGCTGAGTACGATATTCGTGTGCTGAACATGTCGTTCAGTGGTTCTGCGCAGTCTTATTATTGGGATGATCCGCTCAACCAAGCCGTCATGGCAGCCTGGCAAGCAGGTATTGTAGTGGTCGCATCAGCAGGAAACAGTGGACCAGACCCGATGACCATTGGCGTGCCAGGCAATGTGCCTTATGTCATCACCGTAGGTGCGATGACAGATAGCTGGACACCCGCTGATACCTCAGATGATAAATTGGCGACTTTTTCTTCGGCCGGGCCTACTGTTGAAGGGTTTGTTAAACCTGAGATTATTGCTCCGGGTGGGCATATTTTGGGTAGTATGCATCCAAACAAGCATTTGATTGCAGCCGAGCATCCTGAGTTCGCCAGTGAACATGTTAAGTTGTTTATGATGTCAGGTACTTCCCAGTCTGCGGCTGTGGTCAGTGGTGTGGTAGCCCTGATGTTACAAGCTGATCCTTCTCTATCGCCTGATGATGTGAAATGCCGTCTCATGGCAACTGCCCGTTCTGCTATTAATTCCGAAGGCAATATGGCTTACAGTATTTTTCAGCAAGGCGCTGGGCTAATTGATGCAGAAGCAGCTGTTGGTGGCACCATGTATGGGTGTGCTAATGGAGGGCTCGATATTGACCAAGATATCGATGGAACAGCACACTACGGTGGTTGGGCCATGCAGAATCCTGACGGCGACTATGGCTTGGTTAGTGAAGATGGAATGGGTCTTAGTGATGACGATGGCACACTTTGGAGCGGTGGCACCATGTGGAACAACGGCACCATGTGGAACAACGGCATCATGTGGAACAACGGCACCATGTGGAATAACGGCACCATGTGGAACAACGGTACCATGTGGAACAACGGTACCATGTGGAACAACGGCATCATGTGGAACAATGGCATCATGTGGAACAACGGCACCATGTGGAACAACGGCACCATGTGGAACAACGGCATCATGTGGAACAACGGCACCATGTGGAACAACGG
>QIGT01000224.1 GCA_003230835.1 Gammaproteobacteria bacterium | reverse complement strand
AAGGCACCCAAAAGTATTGATTTCATCGATGCCATGCCGCGTCACGAAACGGGTAAGCTTTACAAACGCGAGCTGCGAGACCCATACTGGCAGGAATCTGGGCGTAACATCTAGCAGCGGTTGTTCGCATATTTTTGGTCTGATCCCCTGCTTGCAGGAGGGTTCGTTGTTCATCGTGGATGGGCTTGGGAATGGCGAAACTTCATAGGTAATCCCCCAATGGCACTTTGAGGAATCGTCATGCGACAAGCTTTAAAACGTCAGCCTTCTTAAAGCGATATTTGTTCCCTTCTTTAACGTACTTAATTTTGTCGGCTCGTATTTTCCGCCTAATGGTTGATTCAGAAACACCCAAAAATGTACAAACCTCTTGTAACGTCATAAGGTCTGAACTGGAAAAAAGTGCCATCGAGTCTGTAATGTCGATGCCAATAACATTGCCTGACTTGTTATACCGAACAATGATCCCATCTTCGTAGACGGACTTCGCTTCGATCTCGTCGGCAAAATCGATTGATAAATAGTCTATTGCAGCGTTGTGATGCACTTTCATTTTCATACCTCAAAATTAACCATCGCGGTAACTACTTCTTGGCCTCCATTCATTTCCACTACGACCACTGCTAGCGAGTTATCTTTTCTACCCTTGATCTTTTTATAAGCAATAATCTTATCTTTAGACTGCCTAATTATGCCGTCAGGCTCCATCAGTATGTTCTCAACTTCCCGCGGTGAAATATGCCGCTGAATCATTCGTTCAACAGCATGCGCAGAATATTTAACCTCGGTCATCCAGCAAAGGTAGAGGAATATAGATTACTAGTCAATAACTGGTCACAAACTGGTCATGCGCTCAATCCCAGGCGCCGTCAATCAACACAAGCCCGATACGGTTCCATTTGTCGAGAAGGCATTTTTATCTCTACAATCCCCGACATAAAATTCCAATACCCAATCAATATCAGTCGCGCACTTCTGGGCACTGATGACTCTTATTAGCGCTTGCGGCGTATCAGGACAACGATTTGTCTGTGTAAAAAGTGGCTCGACGTGTTGGGTTTGTGGATACCTAACTATATGATTTTATTCACAAATAGATGGTACGCCCGGAAGGACTCGAACCTTCAACCCTCGGCTTAGAAGGCCGATGCTCTATCCAGTTGAGCTACGGGCGCGTAGCTGTACAAATTTTACCAAACCGGTATTGGGCAGATACCCTTGGTTACTTGCGGATTTTATCGCTCGCAGATATTTGGTCGGGGTAGAGAGATTCGAACTCCCGACATCCTGCTCCCAAAGCAGGCGCGCTACCAGACTGCGCTATACCCCGAATTATGCGGCGCGATGATACTACTTGGGCTGCTCGGGTCAATGTTCCATTTCAATTCTAGGGTTTGCGCGTAGAGACCCGCGACGAACAGCAGTAGAATGGCGATTTAGGAGCAGCTATGAGCGCAAAAATCCTCGACGGTAACGCCATCGCCAAGTCTCTTCGTGGCGACATTGCCGTGCAGGTGAAGCAATGGGTCAGTGCAGGACGACGTCTACCCGGTTTGGCTGTCATTCTAGTCGGCAACGACCCGGCATCGGAAGTCTATGTCCGTGGCAAACGTCGAGATTGCGATGAAGTCGGTTTTCATTCGCAAGTACAACATTTGAGTGCCAACGTTACCCAGCAAGATCTTGAAAGCCGAATTCATTCGCTAAACGGTGACCACAGTATCGACGGCATCCTGGTGCAAACCCCACTACCAGATCACATAGACGAAGAGCGGGTGATCGACTGTATCGATCCCGACAAAGACGTTGACGGCTTTCATGCCTATAACATTGGGCTTTTGGCCCTAAGGCGCCCAAATTTTCGTAGCTGTACACCCAAGGGTGTCATGCTTTTGCTGGAACATATTGGTCTAGATTTCAAAGGTTTAGACGCTGCCGTCATTGGGGCATCGAACCACGTCGGCCGGCCTATGGGGTTAGAACTACTCATGGCTGGATGTACCGTAACTGCCGCCCACAGGTTCACTCGAGATATCGCAGCAAAAGTTCGCTTGGCTGATATTGTCGTGTCGGCCGTGGGTAAACCTGGCCTAGTGTCGCCTGAGTGGATCAAACCCGGTGCGGTGGTCATTGATGTAGGTATTACGCGGGGTGCAAACAAAAAACTCTATGGCGATGTGCAATTCGATGCGGTGAAGGAAATAGCCTCATGGATAACACCGGTACCCGGCGGCGCGGGCCCGATGACCCGAGTCGCTCTACTACAAAATACCTTTCAAGCAGCCAGAGCACACCTGGGATTTAGCGAGTAGCCTGTGCACCGAATATTCATTTCCGACTTGCATTTGGACGATCCCGACAGCATTGCATTTCAACGATTCGCCGAATGCCTTGCGGTAGAGGGCCAACGTGTGGACGAGATCTTTATTTTGGGTGACCTAGTGGAGATGTGGATCGGCGATGACGATGACAGCGAAGTAGCCACTGCACTCAAAGCAACACTAAGTGACGTGCCGGCGCCTATATTTTTAATGCACGGCAATCGAGATTTCATGTTCGGCAAAGCCTTTGCACAAGCCAGTAACATACGCTTGTTACCTGACCCATACGTCACCAACGACGGCCTATTGTTGAGTCATGGTGATGCCTACTGTACCGACGATAAAGCCTATCAAAGCATGCGGGAGACTTTCCGCTCAGCCGAATGGCAAAGCCAAATGCTGAGCAAGAGCTTGGCAGAAATTTGGCGCATCGCTACGGCAGCAAAGCCAGGCAAGTAACGCTAACAAAGCCGCCAACATAATGGATGTGAACGACTCAGCGATAGCCCAAACCATGGGGGATCAACACCGTCTTCTGATTCATGGGCACACGCATCGCCCCGGTATTCACCTGCTACAAGACACACCCAATAGAACCCGCATAGTTCTAGGTGCTTGGGAGTATTGTGGTTGGTTGGCACGACAACGCGCAGATCAGGTTTCTCTAGAATGTTTTAGCCTGGCACACCGCTATGAAACCTGAATTGTTCATCAACACTTTGCACCAACTCCGCATCACGCTGCAAAAACACCGC
>QIGT01000122.1 GCA_003230835.1 Gammaproteobacteria bacterium | reverse complement strand
ACCACAACCACATCATCCACTTCAAATTCTGGTTCTCCTCCGGGGGTGTCTGCAACCACATTCTCATTCCATTGCAGCGTTTGCGCCAGCCGCGCGATAGGCTGGCGCAGTGTCCGAAACACCAAGATGTCCGCATCTCCATTCAGCTCGCCTCGATCAATTCCATTGTTGTTAATATGCACATTGGTGTTGACCCCACCCTCGGTACGGGGTAGTGAAATAAGATCATCTGGAAGAAAGATGCCGCCACCACTGTTTTCCCAACCATCAACAAACTCTGTGATGTTATATTCGGGTATCTGCGCCCAGTCGCCACCGAGATGCCGAACAATATTGTCATCTTCCGGCGCACATCCGAAGTAGCCTGCTGTACGCGCTGCCTTAGAGATAAACTCAAAGGAAAAACGCGCATTTTCTTGTAACCGCGCTTGTGCATTTACAATCTCGTAAGTTCGAGTGTTGCCCACAAATAGCTGCACAATACCCGACACCACTAAAAGCCCTAAAGCTAAGGCAATTAGCAGCTCTAGGATGGTAAAACCGCCGCTCTTGTGTGTTGTATTACTCACTACATTATCCTTGGCTATCGATGGCTATGGTTTGGGTAGTGTCGTTAAACCCGGTCCATTCCACTGTTACGGTAATGACGCCCGCACCATCTACCTCAATGGAACCATCGCCGTCAGGCAGACCCGGTTGAGGATTTGGATCTAAGATAACTTCGTTGGTGCGCAATGTAATGCAAATGTTATCATCATTAAAACTACCCAAGCTACACTTCCACACCGCTACATCAAAATTTCGAATTTGCGCTGCAGTACATTCGTTGGCGACACAGTCTGTGGGGTTGGGTGGATCATCACCCATATCCACGCCGTCGTAAGCAATGCCCGGAACAGCGATGCCAGGATTGACTCTAATGCGATCCATAATGTCATACGCTTGTTGCAAAGCATCTCCGCGCAACAAGGCATCTTGATTGTTCTGTAAACTAACCATCTGTAAGCCAGTCACACCCAACACCCCAACCCCCATCACCAACACCGCAACCAACAACTCCAACATGGAGAAGCCTTTAGCCCTCTTTGGTAAAAAGCCTTTAGCGTGCTTGGGTAAAAAGCCCTTAGCTTGCTTAGGTAAAAAGCCCTTAGCTGCTGCCGTTACTGTATTCATCTTCAAGCCACAACCTTGCAAACCGCGATTAAGGAAAACATTCATTTTCACCCACACTTGCCCGACCAGTAGCACTGATACGCATCACTCGGCCAGGGTCATCATCAGCATCCGTACCGCACAGTTCGACGCGGCCATTGAGAGCTGAGAGGGTAACGCCGTTAACTAAGCGACCAGTGGAATTAAAAGACCAGGTGTCTTGGTTATGCAGGCCGTTCAAACCATCTAACGTCATGCCTATCTCCGGCGTAAAGGTCGCTAATGGCGCAAGACAATCGCCAGGGTCACCCAACGTCACGCAAAACCCAGGCCCCCATTCATTCGCTGCGGCCGAGGCATCTTGAGCTTGAACACTGACTATCGCACCTTGGGTAACCGCTTCATTGCGCGCATAGTTAATCGCGCTCACCATCAGGTTGACGTTAGTGGTCATGCGTCTTTGTTGGGTAAAATCGTTGAATGCAGGCAACGCATAAAGGAGCATGATGGAAGCGATACTTAATGCCACCATAAGTTCCACTAAAGAAAATCCTTGGGAGAATCCTTGGGTACGGGTTTTAAAACGTTGTTCGATCATGTTTTTACTCTACTGCTCTCTCCGTTACGCCTATATCGGTTCGCGACGAGTGGTATCGATCGCGGGTTAAGCGCACTAATCGTCATATATCCAGTCGTTTTCATCGGCGTCAATAGTCCCATCACCACTCTGATCCCAGGTGCGAAGGCCGGCGTTATCAAACGTAAGGTTTCCATAGTCGTCCATGGGGCTGCCATTAGGCGCCACGGCTGTTAACGTATAAGTGGTCGCTGCAGAGACAACGCCAATGTTATAACGCAAATTAGTCGTACTGAGCGGTCGACATATATCCGCACTGATAGGTCCATCAGCAGCTTCTGCTATGCCATCATCATTAACATCTGCCGCAGGGGCATACGAAAATGTCAGCGCAGATTGTCGTTCCAACGCTTGTGCGCAATTCAGCAAATCTGCCTGTACCTCGGTCAGATAGGATCGCTCGGAATATCGGGTATACAGGGGCACTGCGATAGAAGAAAGCATCGCCACGATGGTGATGGCGACTAATAACTCTACGAGCGTGAAGCCGGATTGTTTGATTCTATTCTGATACATGCGCTCGAACCCTTTTTTAACCCGGGTAGAGTATGCAAAGGGGCGTGTCTAGCGAAGTTAGAACTTACCAGCGGTACATTCGCTTTGACCAGCGGTCATATTTTGATGCAGATGCCTACATGGCGTGCTCTGCAGGACATCCTAGAGGGTCAACAAGACCTTACCCACGGTTGTATTTCCAGCCACAAGGGCATGGGCTTGCTCAACCTGCTGGATGGGATATTGCGCTTCGATAATGGGTTTGATCAGGCCTTGTTCGATTTGAGGCCATATGTTGGCGAGCAACGCGTCCATGACCCGGGCTTTTTCTGGAATAGGTCGGCCTCGCAAGGTAGAGCCAATGATCCTAGCCCGCTTCATCATCAAAGCGCCCAGATTCACTTCTGTGACAGCGCCACCCATCAAGCCGATCACCACGAGGCGGCCATTCATACTCAGCAGCTTAAGATTGTCTTGTAAATATTGGCCGCCAACAGGGTCTAAAATCACCTCCACGCCATCTTTCCCGGCCCACTCACTCGCTGCCTCGATGAAACTGCC
>QIGT01000337.1 GCA_003230835.1 Gammaproteobacteria bacterium | reverse complement strand
TTGTAGCCTAGCTCTTGAAGAATTTGCACACCGTGTTCTCCTAACTCTGGCGCCCGCCTTGGACCTACTTGAGGTACATTGCTGATTTTAATCGGATGTTTCAGCACTAGAGGTACATTCACGTCACCCTGCGTAGGCACCACGGCCATTTCGTTTTCTAGAATCTGTACATCGGTTACGGTCTCTTCCACCTGGGCCACGCGATTAACTGGCACGTTCATTCCATCAAAAATTTGCAGCCACTGCACTGAGGTTTTCTGCTCAATACGCGCCTGCAGCTCATCCCCCAATTCCGCACGGTTTTCCCACATCAGCTGTAGGCTTGCAAAACGCTCATCTGCGAGCAAATCTAAAGCATCCATTGCGGCTAACGCCAACGACAACAGTTCTTCATTGCGCACCATGTTGAATTGCAACCAGCGTCCATCACTGGCTTGGTAAACTCGATACATGGCGCCACTTTGTTTACTGGTTTGACGATAGGTCGGCATGTCGCCTCCGGCCATAGCGCCTTGCGCAATACCGGCCACACTCCACAAGCCATTGGCCAATAGCGAGGTGTGCACCATGCCACCTTCACCCGTTTGCTCACGCTTCAACAACGCAGTGACAATACCGGCATACAACGCAACCCCCGTCGGGTGGTCTCCCATGCCAGGCAAACCCTGAGTAGGCACGGTGTCTTTTTCTCGCATTAGATCCATGAGCCCGCTACGCGCCCAGTACGCCAGCTGGTCAAAGCCCTTACGATCTCGCTCCGGTCCTGCTTCACCATAAGCTGTCAGGGAGGCGTAAATGAGCTTGCTGTTTAAGGGTTTGAGGTTGTCATAGGTCAAACTCAACGAGTCACGTACCGAGAAAGGCTGATTGGTGATGAAAACATCACACTGCGCCACCAGCTTGTGCAAAACATCACGACCTGATGATTGCTTCAGGTCTAACGCGATACTGCGCTTATTACCGCCGTCCAGTTGCCAGAACCAATCGTTGCCCGCTTCAGGTGTATTGGGTATGTGCGAGAGCAAGCGCAACATATCACCCTCACCGGGCTGCTCAATCTTGATCACATCAGCGCCAAAATCAGCCAAAATCATCGCCGCTGCGGGTGCTGCAATCACTGTCGCGCAATCGATCACACGCAACCCTGCAAAAAGATGCTGCTCCATTATTTTTCTTACCTCCAGACCCCCAGTTTATCCCCAGTACCCTCAGTTTACCCCTGAGGTCACATACTAGCGGTAAAACTATTTTGCCCGGGGTTACGACGATACTACAACTGCTACTATTCTACACACGTGTTATTTGGTACCTTTACTGGTTACTCGCGATAGAGCTATGGAGAAAAAAATGCTTCGATCGATTCTAATGCTGATTGGCGTCAGCTTTGCTACCTCTAGCTGGGCTATTCAGGTCAATGACAGGGTGGAGAATTTCCGCCTTTTTGATCACGAAGGTGCCTCACATGAGCTGTACTACTTCAGCGACGCCAAGGCTATTGTGTTTATGGTTCAAGGTAATGGCTGCCCGATCGTTCGAAATGCCATGCCACGATTTAAAGAGTTGCGTGACGAATTCGCCGACCAAGGTGTGCAATTCCTAATGTTGAACTCGAACCTGCAAGACAGCCGCGAATCGATCAGCGCAGAAGTTGCAAAATACGGTTACGACATTCCCATCTTAAAAGACGAAACACAGATCATTGGTGAAGCCTTAGGTGTTGTTCGTACCGGTGAAGTGTTCATTGTTGACCCCAAAACCTGGACCGTTGCCTATCAAGGCGCGGTAGATGATCGCCTATCTTACGAAAACCAAAAAGAGCAGGCGAGTGCCCACTACTTGCGAGATGCGATCAACAATATGATCGACGGCGAAGTGGTCAAGGTCGCCAGCACCGATGGCATAGGCTGCTTGATCAACTTCCCAGAACAGCAAGCTATGGCCAAAGCCAAACATGCGGAGATTTCCTACAGCGCAGACATCGCGCCCATGCTGCTAAATAACTGTGTGACTTGCCACCGCGAAGGCGGTCTGGGTCCTTGGGCTATGAACGACTACAACATGGTTCGCGGCTTTTCCCAAATGATTAGAGAAGTTGTGCGTACCCAGCGTATGCCGCCTTGGCATGCTGATCCCACAGTAGGCGATTGGCATAACGATCGCTCTTTGAGCACCACACAAATTCAAACCCTAATTCATTGGATCGAAGCCGGTGCGCCTCGTGGTGAAGGCGAAGACTTCCTTGCCACTGACGATACCCAATATTTCGAATGGGATGCCCAAGATACGCTAGGCAAACCTGATTTTGTTATCGACATTCCTGCAATGGAAGTCCCCGCTACAGGTGTCGTTGACTATCAATACCACTTTGTAGAAAACACCGTCGGCAAGGACATTTGGATTAGGGCTGCAGAAATCAAGCCCGGTGATCGTGCGGTTTTACACCACACCATCACTACCTTTGGTTACGACGTTACCGAAGGCGAACACAAAGGTCGCTTCAATCGCATCGGCGGATTACGCGGATATGCGCCGGGTTTAAACAACGAAGGCTTTCCTGAAGGCACCGGTATCTTTCTACCCGCTGATGCAAAACTTGAGTTCCAAATGCACTACACCCCGGTGGGTCGTGCAACGGTTGATGAGTCTCAAATGGGGCTATGGGTTTATGACGAACCGCCCACACATAAGATGATCTCTATGTTTGTCGCCAACTCCCGCATTAAGATTCCAGCGTATGCGAAAAACCACAAAGAAACTGTGGAGCAAGTGATTCCCAAAGACGCACTTTTATATAGCTTGATGCCTCACGCACACTTTCGCGGCAAGGCAGCAGAGTTTAGAGCAAT
>QIGT01000051.1 GCA_003230835.1 Gammaproteobacteria bacterium | reverse complement strand
ATACGGAACTTGCTCTTGCAGATTTAGAAACATTAGAAAAGGTATATGACCGCACCAAGCGTACAGCCGGGTCTGGCGATAAGGCTGCCATAGCATCGCTGGCCATTCTAGAAAAAGTGAAGGTTAAGCTCGAAGCAGGCGACCCCGTACGCAGTGTCGAATTGTCAAAGGAGGAACGCCTGGCGATTCGTGAATATCATTTCATCACTGCTAAACCTGTTCTGTACATCGCAAATGTTGCCGAAGATGGCATGCACAACAATCCCTTAGTAGACGTCGTAGAAGAATTTGCAGCTACCGAAGGTGCGCAGGTGGTGGTGGTGAGCAACAAAATTGAATCAGAATTAGCGGAACTCGAAGAAGAAGAGCGGGCAGAATTTTTGGACGCTCTGGGTATAGAAGAGCCTGGCTTGAATCGGGTCATACGCGCAGGTTACAAACTGTTGGGTTTGGCGCAGTACTTTACCGCAGGTCCAAAGGAAGTTCGCGCTTGGACCATACCCATTGGCGCCACGGCACCCCAAGCGGCGGGTGTTATCCATACCGATTTCGAAAAAGGGTTTATTCGAGCTGAAGTGGTAGGCTATGACGATTTTGTTGCCAATGGCGGGGAACAAGGTGCAAAAGATGTTGGTCGTTGGCGACTAGAAGGTAAAGACTATCAAGTCGCCGACGGTGACGTGGTGCACTTTCGCTTTAACGTTTAGGATATTAGCAGTACCGCTTCCAGGACTGTTAAGCCGAGGCTTTCTTTGCCTCCCGCACTTCTGTGATCACTTCCTCTGCAACGTTTGCTGGACAAGGTGAATAGTGAGAAAACTCCATTGAGAACTGGCCTCGGCCGGAAGTCATTGTGCGCAGATCACCAATGTAGCCAAACATTTCAGCCAAGGGGCAGTCTGCTTTTACCCTTACACCTGTGGCACCGGCTTCTTGAGACTTAATCATGCCTCGGCGGCGGTTCAAGTCGCCAATAACATCGCCGACATGATCGTCTGGAGTGAACACATCGACCTTCATGACAGGCTCTAAAAGTTGTGGTGCAGCCTTGGGGATCGATTGACGATAAGCAGCACGAGCTGCCAATTCGTAGGCGATGGCAGATGAATCAACGGGATGATAGCTGCCGTCGGTTAGCGTTACCTTGACATCGAGTAAGGGGAATCCTGCCAATGTGCCTTCTGCCATAGATTGCCCAAATGCCTTTTCAACAGCTGCCCAGTATTCTCGTGGCACATTGCCGCCAGAAACTTTGGATTCAAACTCGTATCCTGAACCCACTTCTCCGGGCTCGATGGTGTAGTCAATTTTTGCAAATTGTCCCGCACCGCCGGTTTGTTTCTTGTGGGTGTATGTGTCGTCCACAAGCTTGGTAATGGTCTCGCGGTATGCGACTTGTGGCCGACCGACTGCAACATCAACACCGTGGGTGCGTCGTAAGATGTCTACCTTGATGTCTAGGTGAAGTTCACCCATACCTTTCATGATGGTCTCGCCCGATTCCTCGTCTGTTACTACGTAGAAAGAAGGATCTTCTTGCACCATTTTTGACAGCGCAATACCCATTTTTTCTGCGCCAGCCTTATCTTTAGGAGATACCGCCATGGAAATCACCGGGTCTGGAAAAACCATAGGTTCTAGTGTTGCAGGGTTGTTGGGGTCGCACAAAGTGTGGCCCGTCTTGGTATTTTTCATACCCAACAAGGCAATGATGTCCCCGGCTTGGGCTGAGTCTAATTCCAATCGAGAGTCTGCATGCATTTCGACGATGCGGCCGATGCGCTCTGTTTTGCCGGTGAAGGTGTTTAGAACGTTGTCGCCTTTCTTCAAACTACCAGAGTAGATGCGGGTAAAGGTCAGCGCCCCATAACGGTCATCCATTATTTTGAATGCCAATGCGCGCAGCGGTGCATCGGCATCTACGATAACGGTCTTGCCAGTTTCATTACCCTCCAGATCGATCTCAGGCTGGGGTTTAACTTCGGTGGGATTAGGTAGGTAATCTATTACTGCATTCAGAACGTTTTGTACGCCTTTGTTCTTGAATGCTGAACCACACAGCGTAGGGAAAAAATCTAAAGCGATGGTGCCTTTGCGAATGCATCGTTTGATATCTTCTATAGATGGCTCTTCACCCTCTAAGTAAGATTCCATCAAATCGTCGTCTTGCTCGATCACAGTTTCAATCAAGATTTCACGATACTCTTCGACCTTATCAACCATGTCTTCAGGAACGGGTTTGACTTCGAATGCTTCGGGCGTGTTGGAATCGTCCCACACAAAGGCTTCGCGGGTGAGGACGTCTACTACGCCGACAAACTCGTCTTCTACGCCGATGGGTAAGGTCAAAACTAAGGGGGTTGCGGCAAGAATATCTTTCACTTGCGCAATCACGCGATAAAAATCTGCGCCGATTCGATCTAGCTTGTTAACGAATATAATGCGCGCCACTTCAGATTCGTTAGCGTAGCGCCAATTGGTTTCTGATTGAGGCTCAACCCCACCTGAACCACAAAATACACCGACACCGCCGTCGAGTACTTTAAGGGAGCGATAAACTTCAATGGTGAAATCAACGTGTCCTGGTGTGTCAATGATGTTCAGGCGGTGGTCATCCCAGGTGCAGGAGGTGGCTGCTGATTGAATAGTGATGCCACGCTCTTGTTCTTGTTCCATGAAGTCTGTGGTTGCTGCGCCATCGTGCACTTCGCCGATTTTATGAATTTTCCCGGTGAGTTTTAGAATCCGTTCTGTGGTGGTGGTTTTGCCTGCATCTACGTGGGCAAATATTCCGATATTCCGATAGCGCGTTAAGTCAGTCATGTTGTTTCTCAAAATCGTCTAGA
>QIGT01000121.1 GCA_003230835.1 Gammaproteobacteria bacterium | reverse complement strand
CCAATTTTTTCACCAATCATGAAACACGTGAGGTTGGTATTTGCTCGCGGCACAAAGGGCATGATCGATGCGTCTGCTACAACCAACTGTTCGACTTGATGTGCACGCCCTTTAGCATCGACAACCGCTAGAGGATCGGATGAGGGTCCCATTTTTGCTGTACCACTGGGATGATAACCGCTAGAAGAATATTTTCGGCAAAGATACTTCATATCTTCCAGAGAAGTACCTTTAGCCGGATCAGGAAAGCGTACTGCTTCGATCATTTCGCTGAGCGCACCACGTTGCGTAAACGCCAACGTATCTAATACACATTGAGCAAGACGATTACAATCACGATCATCTTCACAAAATCTATTGGCGATATGTGGATGGGCATTAATATCCGCACTTGACCAACTCAATTCGCCCCGACCATATTGATATTCTAACACCGGTGCGATGAGAAACATGGGTGGACCATCTGCGCGCCCGGCGAAACTCACTTGTTCAATTTGCAAGTCGTTGCGTTTGTCCGAACCTGGGGCTGTATAACGAAGGATGGTTTGCATGATGGGCGCGTCGAAGTCGATCAAACTGGCATCTTTCACCTCGCACAAAACCCCCAACGCTGGATGATCAGAGAGGTTTTTTCCAACACCTGGAACATCGGCTACAAGATCAAGCCCCAGCGACTCCACTTGCTGTTTGGCAGCAATGCCACTACGCATGAGTATGGTCGGGGTCATCAATGACCCCGCACTCAATACCACAAGGTTTGCTTGCAGTACTTGTGTGGCACCTTGAGGGTTAACAATCTCTATGCCGGTACACTTACCGGCCTCTACCAATACTCGGCGCACCAAAGAATTCGCCTGAATAGTAAGATTAGGTCTGGCCCGCGCTGGCGCAAGATAGCCTATCGCAGCAGAAATTCTCAAACGTCCAATCTTGTTCATTGGGTGTGGACCAGCCCCCCACCCTGACGGGTCATTGGCATCTTCACACATTGCATAACCCAAATCGGCTGCACTGGAGAGAAAGGCTTGATGCTGTAGGAGAAGTTCACTATTTGAATAGCGCCGAATGGTAATCGGACCACTGTCGCCATGGTGATCTGCATCTGCAAAGTCAAGGTCTCTTTCTAGTCGTTTAAATGCTGGTAAAACCTCGGACCAAGCCCAGCCGTCATTACCTAACGCTGCCCATTCATCATAGTCCTCGGGCATACCTCGCAGCGCAATGGAAGTATTCACAGCACTCGAACCACCCACCACACGTCCGCGGGGAAAGCGGTCATGGCGACCGGCAGTAGGTTCGTATTGCAACCCCCAATCGTGGTCTCGGTAGGAGTTATTATGGCTATTGATCAGATCATAAGGTGTCGTACTTAGGTCAGGATAATCTGGTCCTGCCTCGACCAGCCCGACACTTAAATTTGGGTCTTCAGAAACTCTTGCAGCAATCGCACACCCGGCACTGCCTGCCCCAACCACCAACACATCGAACATGTCCGCTCCTATTGCGTCTATGGTTTTGTCAGCTTCAGTAAGAAACGATCTGTGTTGCCCCTCAGCCCAGGGGAAAATGGTGCCTGGGATCGATCATCTTCTGCATTGCTTAACAAATTACTAATCTCAACAATAAAGCCGGCTTGCTCAGCAGCGGCGACAACCAATGCAGGATCGATTCGATGTAACTTTACATTGTCAGCGTTTGGGCTTCCCGCGTGATCGATGATTCCCAAAACGCCACCCGGTTTTAGAACAGCCTTTGTGGCCTCTAGTAGAGCTTGGGCTGCAGCGGAGTCTGCATTGTACAAATCATGAAAATTCAATGCTGTAAGCGCCACATCAATACTATTCGCTACCAAACCAAGGTCATTAAATTCGCGGTCTAAGCGTCGCACATTCGGTAATCGAGCGTTACTCAATCGAGCATTCATCGCGCGATCATTCCGGCCACCAAAAAAGCGCAGAGCACGGGCTGGATTTTGAGCATAAACCAGACCCTCATCGCCAACCACCTGAGCCAGTACTTCACTGTAGTATCCACCAGAAGCCACCAAGTCTAAGACCCGCATGCCAGGCTCAACGCCTAAAACCGCCAGCACTGCATAGGGTTTTCGTCCGGCGTCTCTTTGCACATCTACTGCCGGTCGAGAAACAACATCACTACTTGTCAGCAGCCCAACACCCTGCAGCGCGCCAGTCTCACACCCACCAAGCAATAAAATAAAAACCCAAGCTACGATCAGTCGAATATTCTTAACCACCTAGTGTTCACTCCCCTTTCACGTTAGTCAGACCCGAAGAGCCAACATTGAACCAAAAGAATCGCTTGGATGATAGGCTTACGCCTTTTAGGACCACTGTGGTGATTGAAAATACAGCAGACGTCACGCTGTTAATTCTATGCGGCGGCAAAGCCCAGCGCATGCAGGGTATCGACAAACCACTCCATTCTTGGCATGGACAGGCCATGCTGGACTATGTCTGTTCAACTGTGCCTAAAGAGATGCCTATCATGATCAGTGCCAACCGTAACATTGCCGACTACGCCAAGCGTGGAACAGTGATTCGCGATAAAGATATCCTGCCAAACACACACTCTCCACTTGTAGGCATACTTGGTGGGTTAATAAAAGCTCACACAGAATGGGTTTTGATTGCACCCGGAGATACGCCCAAGCTCGGCAGTGATTGGTGGGGGCCACTGTACCAGTGTGCTGACAAGGACACGCCCGCATTAGTTATTTTTGATGGTGAGCGGCAGCAAAATTTACATCTACTCTTACATCGAAAACTGCGCGATAGCCTTCGAGAGTACATCTCGTCCGGGCGACTGGAAGTTTATCGCTGGCTTGAACAAATCTCAGCG
>QIGT01000348.1 GCA_003230835.1 Gammaproteobacteria bacterium | reverse complement strand
TGAGAACCAATCAAGCCAACAAAGCGACGGCATCCCAAGATCGCCAACACTAGCGAATGCCAAATCAAATTCCGTGCCGAACACTTTTGGCTGCATTCTCTTTAAGTTCGTACCTTGCTTTGCAAGGGTTATTGCTCTGGAACCTAGCTTAGGACCGCTCATTTGCGATCTCCAAAGAAGGTATTTCGGGGCACACCGACGGTACCTGTGCCTGTTGCGCCTAGCTTACCTGTTAAAGAATTGACTCTCAGGCCACTTCCACGTTTGCTATTCATCTGTCGAGCGTGCTCTTGAAGGGCGTGCTGGGCCTTTTCTCCGCCAAATAATGTCAGCGCTGGTTCTAGGTTTGCCAGGCGAGTTTCTGTCAAATCTGTTACATCTTGCCGCGCTTTAACCATCCACTCATCAAATGCCTGCTTGCGTTCAGGATGCTTGGCCCACTTATCCGCAAAATTCTCTTCGTGATTAGTTGGATTTAGCACATAGGCAATACCATTTATATACTTCACGTGAGATGGCATCGTTTTCACTAGGTGTTCCATCGTCGACAAAGGATCTTCCTGCCCTTTGTATGCTTGACCAGCGAGGGTCGTGATAATGATCGAGATAGGTGCATCATCACGGCCTTCGAAATGCAGATCACGATGGCGCTTCAGAAGTTGCACTGCAATTTGCAAGGGCATTTTCTCGTACGGTTCATCTTGCTCTGGAGCTGGTTCTACTGACGAACGCAAACGTCCGGAAACGGGTCTTCCGTAAACTGCCTCAAAGAGAGACCTCGCTTTCTCTACCTCAAACCAGTACGTGTAACCTTTCGGGTCACTAGCCTTCCAAGCCAGCAGTTCCTTGTCAGGCACTCTAATTGCCGTAGGCGACACTTTGCGAGGATCCGGCTTTGCTGGAAGTACATCAAGGTGAAATTCACCTGCGTACTGAAGTCGCCAACACCGGTTCTTTTCTTTAAGCATTTTATTGTAAGTAGCGTTCTGTCTTAGCCTTGCTCCGACTAATTCCTTTGCCTCTTTTTGAGTAATACAATCGGGAAGTGTGAGTTGGCAGACTGCATCGATATCAAACTCTTCTTGGCCAAGTGGCCTCACTGAAGTACCTAGTGCAATTGACCCTTGCGGGTACACAACAGGTTTGTACTTGGCCAAATTTGAATCGGGTTTACCTAGCCACTCACCGACAGATGTATAGCCCTTTACTGCGGCATCGTATTGGCTTGCTGTCAGGTCGAGCCCATCAGCGGTTAGGGCGAGAAGGCGACTGTATTCCGCTCGGTTATTCATAATACGATCCTCTAATTCGATGCTGGCAGATGATGTTCTGGTTCGTAAATGCTAGCTTTGTGTTCAAAATAACCCTGCGCAGAGAGATTGCAGGAGTGCTTGCGATATTCAGATTCGCCAAATGCGACGAGGTGTTGAGATGCAGCATCTAACGCAAAGTCCGCTGGCGCTACAATTGGATTAACTTCATACAGTGCCTTCTCTGGCAACATGCGGCTTGCGATACAACTCGCGGAAGTTTCCTGCGCTCTCATCATCATATTGATCAAAGGCGCTGCCACAGTCAGCTTCCCGCCACCATCCGCTGGGTAATCTTCAACGGAAGCAGGAGTTGTTGTAGTACCAATCCGCAGCACTCTCAGATTCGACAAATCCTGATTGAGATATCCGATCGCTTCAGCGATTCCGACCAGAACTGGATTATTCGCCCAGATGCCGCCATCAACAAGTTGAATTCCAGATTCTTTTTCGAGCGGCGGTAAATAGGATGGTGCAGCGGCCGTTGCCTGAGCAACCAATGCGGCTGGTTCTAGATAATCGTTTTCAAAGCGTTTGTGATGAGGCGTTTTGAAAAGGTGTATCTCAGCGCGTCCAGGGTAGTAAGCAGGGATTACTAGACGGCTAGTGCTCTCCCCTAGTTTTCGATCACCAAAGTAATCTCGAAGTGCGGTCTCCAGCCCATCAGCGCTGTACTTTGTTTTGATCCAATGTCGTGTTGCCCCAAAGAAGCTGGTGGGGAAAATCGAATCCGCTTTGGCTTGGTAGAATTCAAGAATTTGTTGCGCAGAGTAGCCTAGCCCAAGGGCAAGAGCAATGATTCCACCGGTACTCGTACCGACAATCAGATCGAAATGATCAACTGTTTTGGTGTTTTTGCGTTCTTCCAAATGTGCCAAAAATGATGCAGTAAACAAGCCACGGAGACCGCCGCCATCAAGGCACAGAATTTGAAAACAGTCCATTGTGTCAGGCTCCTCTGTAGACGCCACCCAGGAAAGGGATAGTGTACGCATATTCCGTGCCAATGCAGGAGTAAAGACTGTAAGCCGCTACAGTAGAATGATTTACGACGAATCACTTTCGGTGATGGAAAATTTCGGCCCGCGGCCCACTGTCAACATGGCAGGCTGTGCAAGTCTTACGTTACATGCTTTGCCTTATCTGTTTCAGAAGCTGCTGCTCCCATTTATTCAGGTCAATTGATTCCGGTTCTCGGTCCTTGAACGCGCCGCCATACCTATTCCGACTACAAACGAGATAGGCGCTCACGTTCTGTTCGTGCAGTTGCCACAACAGCTGTTTGGCTCCTCGTCGCCCTTGACGTCCGTATCGAACATGATGTCGTGTTGATTGACTAACGGGCATTATACGGCCACTTTAGGCTGTCTTATTGGCAGAGAGCAAATCAGTCGAACGACTGATGCTGCACGTCGAGCGCTGGGTGTAATACCCGTCCCAAGAGAACCGCTTGCCTGTCGTGATCGATACGGTAGTAGAGTCCATATCCACGATACGTGAAGAGCCGCAACCCTTCTAGCAGATCGTCACGAGTAACGCCTAGCTCCGGGTTGGTTT
>QIGT01000281.1 GCA_003230835.1 Gammaproteobacteria bacterium | reverse complement strand
ATATTTCTACGCAATGCATGCAGCAGGTGATTGCCACCGATGGACAGCCCGTCTCCATCACCTGTAACTACCCATACGTCCAATGCTGGGTTAGCAAGTTTGACCCCTGTAGCGATTGCCGGTGCTCGACCATGAATAGTATGGAAACCGTAGGTGTTGACGTAGTAGGGGGTTCGCGCCGCGCAACCAATACCGGATACGAAGACGGTGTTTTCGGGAGTAGCGCCGTCATTTGCCAGCGCGCGTTGTAACGCTTTGAGAATGGCGTAGTCACCACAGCCAGGACACCAACGCACTTCTTGATCGGTTGCGAAGTCTTTGAAAGTTAACTTACTCATCGTGGCTGTCCGTCTTTTGCTTGCCTTGGGTGGCATGTTTAGCTATCGCCGCTTTAACTTCTGCAACGGTTAGAGGCAGTCCTGTTACCTTGTTAAGCTGCTGCAGGGGGATTTGTATTTTATCGCGTATGAGTGTAGCAAGTTGTCCGTTGTTCAGTTCCGGGACTAAAACGTTGTCATAGTTTGCCAACAACTGGGCTAGATTTGGAGCCAGTGGAGATATATGCCGCAAATGGATGTGCGCGACCACTAGACCTTGTTCTATAGACTCTTTAACTGCCTGGTAAATGGTGCCATAGGTTGATCCCCAAGCCAGTACCGCCAGACCGCTTTGTGAACCTTGTTCGATACTTTGCGGTGCGATGAAGCGGGCTACAGAGGCTACTTTTTTTGTGCGTAAATCTGTCATCGCTTGGTGGTTAAGGGCATCGTAAGAGATATTGCCGCTGTCGATGTCTTTTTCGATGCCACCTATACGATGAATAAACCGTGCATCTCCGGGGCTTGCCCAAACTCTGGCGAAGGTGTCTTCATCTCGATTAAATACGCTACCGCTGCTGTTTTCCTGTGGTTTGTGCGTTTCTATCGGTGCATAGCTGTCTAAATCAGGCAGTGGCCATAGCTCCGATGCATTGGCGATGTATCCATCAGTTAACAAGATGACGGGTGTCATATGGCGCAAAGCAATTCGAACTGCTTCGATGGCCGTGTCAAAGCAGTCGGCTGGGGACCTGGCTGCAACGACGGGAATGGGGGTGTCACCATTTCGACCATACACGGCCTGATATAAATCACTCTGTTCAGTTTTCGTTGGCATGCCTGTGGAAGGACCCGCGCGTTGCGCATTCACAATAACCAGCGGTAGCTCTGTTGCCACTGCCAGCCCAATGGCTTCGGTCTTCAACGCAATTCCGGGTCCACTCGAAGAAGTCACACCTAATTTGCCCGCGTAGGAAGCACCAATGGCCGAACAAACGGCAGCAATTTCATCTTCAGCCTGAAAAGTACTGACACCGGCATCTTCCAAGCCTGCTAAGTGATGCAAAAGAGAAGAGGCTGGGGTAATCGGGTAGGAGCAAAACATCAACGCCGTGTCTGCCAGCTCACCCGCTGCGATCAAACCTAAGGCGAGATTTTCTGCCCCGGTAATGGTTCGATATTGCACAGATTCTAAGGGTGCTGGGGCAACATGTTGTTGTTTAAGAACGTGGCTCATCTCAACCGTTTCGCCGTAGGCGTGACCGGCATCAAGGGCAGCTAAATTTGCATTGACCAGTGCTGGGGTGCTGGCGAATTTCTTGCGGATCCAATCTTGTGTCGACACTCGTGGTTGGTCGAACAACCACAACACCAAGCCCAGAGCCCAAAAATTCTTACAGCGCGCCGAATCCTTAGTACCCAGCCCATGGGGTTTCACTGCCTGGGTGGTGAGGTTGGTAATATCGATAGGTACCACTTCGTGGTGCTCTAGGGTGCCGTCTTCTAGCGGATTGCTGGTGAGGTCTGCTCGCTTCAGGCGTTGTGCGGTGAATGCCCCTTCATCGACGATAATCAGGGAATGAGGCGCAAGGTTACCTAGATTGACCACTAAGGCTGCCGGATTAAAAGCAATCAATACGTCCGGGGCGTCGCCTGGGGTGGTGATGCGGTCGCCGCCGAATTGTATTTGAAACGCTGACACACCGTAGCGCGTACCCGTAGGGGCGCGAATTTCGGCGGGAAAATCTGGCAACGTCGCAACATCATGACCAGCTAATGCAGAGGCTACAGTAAACTGTTGTCCCTGCAATTGAATGCCATCACCGGAGTCTCCAGCGAAGCGAACAATGTGGCTAATTTTTGCTGTAAGTTCCTGTTGCACTTTGATTTTCTGGTTAGAAAAAGAGGCGCGCATTGTAACTAATTTTGGTTATTTAGCGAGATATGCGTTGGAATGAGATGGCATATTCTTATGGCAATATCAACTTGAAGCAGTACTAAGGCAGATAGCCGTTTGACACTCACTGTAAACTGATTAAAGTTCGCGACAAATTTGATTGGAGAAAGTGATGAAAGTAGTTGCGAGTACCGAAGAATACACTGTGTATCAGCGGCGGGACGGTCGGCACGCCGTGCGCGGGGCGAACAAGCGCCCGATAAATGGCGATGACAAAGTTAAAATTTTGTTGCAGCACAAGTTAATCGATGTGGCTGCACCTAAGGCACCGGAGATATCTGAGACGGAGCCTGCAACCGTCGAAACCGCACAAGCGGACGATGCCGAAGGACAGGAACAGGCCGAAGGGCAGGAGCAGACTGAAGAGAAGGAAGAAAAAGCCGAATAATGCCTCGGCTGTGAACATTAGCTATTGAAAGCGTCCTCCTGACACTAGGGTGTCAGGAGATGTCGGTAGCATAGTGTGCAGCCAGCTTCAGGTGGCATAAACTAGATAATCTCTGAGCTTTTGAGACTTAATCAGAGGCTCCCTAGCTTTTTACGCAAAGCGGTCGGAAGATTCATGGCACAAAGTGCTGCAAAGTTGCGCGTGGTTTCAAACTACGAACCAGCCGGCGACCAACC
>QIGT01000383.1 GCA_003230835.1 Gammaproteobacteria bacterium | reverse complement strand
CTGAAGTTAGCTTTGTAACCATGGTCATGCCTGTATGGTAGCACAGTATGGTATCTGATTGGATACCATTTATTCAGTCTCGCTGAGCAGAACTCGGCTTGCTAGCATATTTTCCTCCTCATCGCTAAGCTCGATGAACGCTAACTAAAGTGTGTGAGCTAGGATTAGGGGGAATTATAGATGCTGACAAAAGGGGACGACTATCCCATTCATCAAACTGCTGAGCCCATAGCCTATACAGGCGCTGCTCGGAACTTCTACGACCGGTATTTTTTTAATGGCTACCACTTGGGTGAAGACGTTTTCTTTGCCAGCGCCCTGGGTGTTTACCCCTATGTGAATATCATGGATGCCGCGTTTAGCCTCATCATTGATGGCGTACAACACAATCTAATCACCTCACGCATATTGCATATGGAGAGGATGGACACGCAAGTGGGGCCAGTGAAGGTGGAAGTGATAGAGCCCCTGCATCAATTGAGAATTGTTGTAGATGACAAAGATCACGACATATTTGCTGACCTGACTTTCACTTCGCGCATGGCGGCTCATGAAGAACCTCGGTTCACACGTAGAGTAGGCACTCAGTTGGTGATGGACTCCACGCGCTTGACGCAAAATGGCATATGGGAAGGCAGTATTAAACATAAGGGCCGACACATTGAAGTAACCCCTGAAGATTGGATGGGTACCAGAGACCGGTCTTGGGGCGTGCGCAGTATTGGCACGGGTGATCCTCAACCTAATCCTTATAGCCCGCAGTTAAGTCAGTTCTACTGGTTGTGGGCACCTATTAACTGGCAAGATGGCGTTAGCCTATATCACTTAAATGATGATGAATTTGGTCGTCCTTGGAATACCAGTGGTGTGTTCATTCCCACCGGGGGCGAGGAGGAGACCATGGTCAAAGTTTCATCGAAGATCGACTACATTTCAGGTACCCGGCACGCGCAACAGGCCTGGTTGCGGTTTGAAGATCGAGCGGAGGGCGTCTCCGAAATAGTCATGACACCACGCTATCATTGGTATATGAAGGGGGTTGGATACGGACATGCAGAATTCAGTCACGGCACCTACCATGGCGAGCTTGATTGCCATTACGAAGAGTATCCGTTATCTGAGGTGGATGATGGGGCTAATTTGCATATCCAAGCCATCTGTGATGTGACCATGGAGGGAGATTTGGGGGCTCGAACGGGCCGCGGAGTGTTAGAACAATTGGTCGCAGGACCTCACGCGCCATCCGCTTTCACTGGTCAAATGGATATGGCGCCCTAGTCTGGAGAATCCCATAGTTTACTCATCAACTTTACTCAGAAAAGAGATCAAATAACAAGCGAGGCACCATAATGAACTTAACTCTCAATACCCTTACGGCGATTATAGTTGGCCTGTTAGTGGGCTGTGGTGATGGGTTGCCAGTAACTCAGACACCCGAGCATCGGCATGAACTAATCATTTTGTCTACCCCGGCGCAAGATGCGCTCAATCTGCCATTTGCTGAGGGTGTGCAGGTTGGCGAAATTCTCTACTTATCCGGACAAATTGGTGTGAAGGAGGGCTCTCTTGAACTTGTCCCCGGGGGTATTCAAGCAGAAACGCGCCAGACCCTGGAAAATATTCGTACCATTTTGCAGCGACATGGGTCGTCGATGAACAATGTGATTAAGTGTACTGTCTTTTTGAAAGATATGGCGGACTGGCCGGCTATGAACGAAGTTTATGTGGAAATGTTTGCTGGACATCGCCCGGCGCGTAGTGCATTGGGTGCGTCTGGGCTGGCACTAAACGGACACGTTGAAATAGAGTGCATTGCTTTGGCAGGAACGGGTTAAGCTCACTACAGTTGGGCTAAAAACTCCAGCATATATTGGTTCACCATTTGTGGTGCTTCTTGTTGCGTCCAGTGTCCGACACCCGGAATGAGCTTGTTGACTCGTAAATCAGTAACATGGTCTGGCAAGCTCTGTAGAGCTTGAGCTGCCATGATGATTACCCCGTCTTTTTCTCCTGCCACAAACATTGCGGGTTGCGCTATGGTGGTGGGCGCGCCTTCGGTGAGTTGCCAGGTTAAATTTAGGTTGCGGTAGTAGTTCAACGGGCCGCGAAATCCGCTGGTGGTAAATTCGTTGGTATAGAACTGTAGGTTTTCTTCGCTTAACCAGGCGCCCATTTCTTGCGGGTCGGGTAAATCTGACAGCAAGTCCGCATCCGCAGGTTTCGTCTGCATTAGGCTAAGATCGTTTTGCGCACTGGCCATATGGTAGAACTTGCGCAAAGCGCTTCGTACATCTTTTTCGAATTCTGCTTCAGCCACACCTTCAGCTTGAAAGTACAGCTGATAAAAGAACTGATCTTTGAAGATTTCCTGCAGCATGTCTAACGGCGGTACTTCACCACGTGGGCTGAAAGGTACCGATAGCGCACCTACTGCGGTGACCTTGTCTGGGTGGTTTAGCGCGCAACTCCAGGCGGTAGGTGCACCCCAGTCGTGACCAAAAACGACTGCCGTTTCGTATCCCAGTGCAGGAATTAGACCGATGATGTCGTTCACCACATTAACTTGGTTATACGCCTCTATTGCATGCGGCTTGTCTGAACTTCCATAGCCGCGCATATCTGGGGCAACAGCGTGAAACCCAGCATCTGCCAGGGCTTGGAATTGATGGCGCCAAGAATACCAAGATTCTGGAAAACCGTGGCACATGAGTACCAAAGGGCCTTGCCCTTGTTCAGCAATGTTTAATTCAATGCCGTTTGTGGCAACGCGGCGTTCGGAGATATTTGGGAAATCTCTAGATAGGGTCATGTAGATTGCCTGTGCAAACGTTAATCAGATTGAGCTATGTGAACATGCTCGCAGTTAAGATTCAAATGTGGGGTGATTTAGGTTTTAATCG
>QIGT01000213.1 GCA_003230835.1 Gammaproteobacteria bacterium | reverse complement strand
GTAAATTTGTGGATCAGTTTGTCCCATTGCGCATCGAGATCAGTGGCTGGGATGGCAACATTTACCGCTTCGCGAAAACTTTTATTGTCCTGGGTTTCTATGCTCACAATGGTGTCGGCATTTTTGCTCTGGTGAGCTTTAACCGTGATGAGGTCGCGAAATTTGATCAACCCAGGATCTAGTGTGAGCGCGTCTGTGAAGATGGCGATGCTGGAAGTATCGACCCCAGCTAAGGTCATGGCCACAGTAAAACGAAGACTGAATTTGGCCTCTAGGCCAGTTTGTGGTTGCAGTATGTTACACACCTTAAAGTGGCCCTTATCCACTTCGATGGTTATGGTCTTAATCTGTTGTGGGTCGAATGCGTTTTGTTGGCAAAGATTATTAGTCGCCTCGATGGCGGAATGGGTCAGATAACATGCGGCGTGATATTTAAAGCAAATGTCTTGGGCGAATGAAGGTTTTTCTAGGGCTTTGGCGAAATTTTCAATGTTGGCAGACTCTGCCTGGGTATCCATAAAACCTTGGTCTACTTCAAGAATGTCGCTTCGGCTGGTGAACCCTTGTTTGGCTAAGCTTGCCGCTTGAGCGCCGGTAGCCGCGGCATGCCCCGCATGCAGTGGTTTGCACATGGTGCCAAACTGGGCTTTTAAACCAGCCGCTTGAGTCCCCGCGATACCAAATGCTTGCGCTATTTGATCTACATTAAGACCAAGTAATACTGCTGCCGCAGCGGTTGCACCGAAGGCGCCGAGCGTGCCGGTGGCGTGCCATCCTTTGTTATAGTGCGAAGACCCGGCGTACAAGCCTAGAATACACTCCGTATCAACCCCTGCGCAAAACGCGTTAATGACCTGCGCACCACTGTGGCCGTACTGTTCGGCAAGGGCGAGTACCACCGGCGCAACCGGGACTGTTGGATGCCCTGACATGGCCATTTGCACATCGTCATAGTCATGAGCATGTCCAGCCGATCCATTAATCAGGGCGGCTTGTTGTATGTTCACTTTTTCTGCGGTGCCGATAATCGAAGCTTGCGGGTTGCCACCTTGTTCTTGGGCTTGCTGTCTAAGAATCTTGACCAGTGGCTCTTGCATGCCTGCGATGGTGACGCCAATGAAATCAAGCAAGGCTTGTTTACTGGCTTCCCGTGCCGGCGCCGGTATGCTGTCGAATTTGCTGGCTGCCACCCGGGTAGCTAATTGGACTGTCTCTTGCAAAATACTCTCCCCATTATTTTTCCACTTAAGCGTCCCCTCGCTTTAGCGTCTGCTACGCATAAGCTAAATTAATCAGACAGGTCGCTAGAAGTCCATTGGCAATTTCAGATGATGGGCAAATATCCAATCTCGTTGTTCGATAAGTTGCTCTGGGCAATCACCTAATCTTTTACCGCTGGCGTCATAGGCTTGGCGTAAGCTTACCGGCATTGGGCACTGCTCGTGGGGTAAGGTTTTGAGGAGTTGGGAGAAATAAGCCCAGTAAATATCCAATGCAGTGAGAGAGTCGCCGATGAGGTAGTGACTGTGCTGTTCGATCTGGCGGCTAACGTGTTGTGTGAATTTCGCCATGATGGTTTGTGCTCGGAGTAGCGCTTGCACCTTGGCTTCTTCGCTGAAACCGTAGTCTGCAAACATCGGGTTCTTTTTCGCTGCTGCTGCACTCGCTTGTGAGCCGCCTAGGCCGAGCATGATCAGGCGCATCTGCCAAATAAAACCGTTCTCACCTATCAGCTCATTGGTAAGGGCAACCATTTGCATACGCTGCTCGATGTCCGTAGGAATAAGACCTGGTCCGCTACCCAGACGCTCGGCCAAGTTCAATATTTCCAGCCATCCTGTTCTTGGTGATTCGTTGTTGAACACCGCGATGGGTGCATTACGATGTCCTGTCCAAGCGATAAGCTCTTCGTTTTGTCCGCCACCTTGTTGGGTAACCGCAACATATTCAATATGTTTGATGTCGAATATGGCTCTTGCTGACATCGAGTAAGGTGCCGGAACCGCTACGGTTAGTGCAAGTCGTAGTCCAGACATGTCTTGTGCTTGGGTAGGCGTGATGTATTCCATTTTTTTTATTCCTGGCAAAGTGTTCGGGTTATAAACTCAGAAACTGCTGCGTTAAATCCTTGCGCGTCTTCCATGTTGACCGCATGCCCCGCGTTTAGAAGTGCAATTTCAAGCTGTGTCATGTTCGCACGCGCCCAACTCACATTCTCTTCAAAGCGTTTTTCGTGTTCGCCAAAACACAATAATGCAGGGCAAGGGTTGTTGTTGGCAATGTCTCGAACGTTGGTATGAGGGGTGGTCTCACGCATAGTATGGACAATGCCTGGAATCGAGACGCGGGCGGCATCCATCACCAAAGCATCATAGATGTCTTGCGGCAGTCGTTTGGCAAAACGTGGATGGACAGGGATTCGATTGATAGCCCGCATGCCGCCTTTAGCAATTTTGTCGGCATTGAAGGCGGCGTCTCGCTGCCAACGCTGCACTTGTTCAGGATTGCTCAGGGCGGATGCAGAATTAGTGAAAATATGCCCCGCCACGTGTTGCGGGTACGTGTGGGTGTAGCGGATAGTCAGCCCGGCGCTCAATGAGTAACCGCATAGGAACCATTTTTGCGTGTCTAGCTGCTGGCGAATTTCTTCAAGGCACGCTATATAAGTTGCAGGTTGGTACCATTTTGGATCGTGCGGGGCGGGCGAGGCACCGTGCCCAAACAAATCAATGGTCACCGGCTGGCATACTTCTCCAAGAGTTTCCAAATTATGTTGCCATTGAACAGAAGAGGAAAGAAAACCATGCAGCAAAGCTAAGTATGGGCCATTTCCCGGATGTATGGTGTAGGCGAGTTTAGGTAGGCTAGACAATTTTCTACACAGCCTTTCGTATGTTCGG
>QIGT01000454.1 GCA_003230835.1 Gammaproteobacteria bacterium | reverse complement strand
GACAGTCGCTTATTGATTTTCTCGCCAGGCAAGTTTGAGCAAATACCCACGGTCGGCAAAGTGCTGGCTAGCCCCACTGCGGCTTTTTAACGAGGAGCCTTCTCGGTAGAAAGTACTCCTAGTCAGCCGTTGAGTTGAAAGTTGTAAGGTGGCAAAGAATCTAGCAGCACTTTGCCGTAGCGCTTGGTAACAATACGCTTGTCTAACATGGTGATACGACCGCGGTCATCTTCGTGCCGAATTAGCCGTCCGCAGGCTTGAATCAGCTTCAACGCAGCATCCGGGACTGAAATTTCATAAAATGCATTACGCCCTCGCGCTTCCGCCCACTCGGCGATGGCCTGATCGATAGGATCGTCAGGCACAGCAAAAGGTAGCTTGATAATAATAACATGCCGGCAATGGTCTCCAGGCAGATCAAGACCTTCGGAAAAGCTTGCCAAGCCCACCAAATATGACGGCTGACCATCATCTACTCGTTGGCGATGGTCTCGAATCAACACCTGCTTGGCCGCCTCTCCTTGAATAAGTAACTTGTCCTTAACTTCACCCGGCAAGAGTTTCACCACCGCATTGAGCTGTCGCCAAGAGGTAAATAACACCAAAGCACTGGTTTCTTGCAGCAGCAAACTAGGCAACATTTCTGCAACTTCATCGCTGTGCGCCTCGAAGTCTCTAGGTTCTGACGCCATTTTTGGAACATGAAAACTGGCGATGGCGGGAAAATTGAAAGGGCTTGGAATTCTATTTTGGCTCGTATCTTGACTTAAACCTACGCGTTCCAAAAAGCGATTAAAGCTACCCATAGCACTCAATGTTGCTGAGGTACATATAACCGCATAGGCGCGTTGCCACAACACCTCCTGGAGAATATGACCAGGTTCGATCGGGGCTGTGATCATCTCTACATCTTGGCTGGTACGGTTAACCCAGCGCGCATGACGATAAGCAGACTCACCACAGAAATCTTGTAAAAGGGCGCTGGCAGCCATGGCGCGGGTCTGTAATTGGCCCACAGGACCCAGCCAATCTTCCGCATCGTATGCCTTTTCCCAGTTGGCTTCACCTGCAACCGCCCCCTGTAATAAGCTGTGTGTGCGCTCGAGGTCATCGCATATTTTTTGCATAAACGGCAGTGCAACCGCTGCCTTGTCACTAATATCTTCGGGAACTTCACCCAAGGGGAAGCGATAAGTTTCAAGCTCATCATCTCTGGGTTGAAACGGCAAACCTTGCAGTGCCTCGCCTAACGATTCTAACGCTAAGCGAAGCTGGCCTGTTTCAGTGGCGACACTGGTCGCCAATGCAACCAGATCTGCTGGACGTGCGAAACGTTGTGTCAGGCTTCCCAACACAGAATTAACATGATCGAGCCACTGTAGGGTGCCATTGATTCGCGCTCTGGCTGAAAAATGATTCTGTGTCTTCTCTGCCAGGTGATGGGCTTCGTCCAGAATAAAAATACAATCTTCTGGATCAGGTAGCACTATTCCGCCACCTAATGCCAAATCAGATAAAACCAAATCATGATTCGCGACAATCACGTCGGTGCCTTCTAAGTTGTTGCGCGCGCGAAAAAACGGGCATTGCTTAAAAAAACTACACCGATTATTACTACAACCTCGATGATCTGTGGTTACCCCGGCCCAAGCACCCTCTGGCATTTCATCCGGCCAACTGTCTAACTCGCCGTCCCATTCACCACGCCCGAAGCCGTCTAGCAGGGACTGATAGAAGGCTGAATGATCACCGACGAGTTCTTCGAACAAGGGAATGTCTTTCTGGTCTTGGTATTTGAGGTGATCATCGAGTCTTTTAAGACACACGTACCGCCCTCGACCTTTAGCCAAAGCGACACTGAACTTTAGCCCCGCATTTGTTTTTAGATCGGGTATGTCCTGCAGGGTAACTTGCTCTTGCAGGGCAATGGTGGCGGTACTTAGAACCATGGTCTTGCCCAGCGCTTGGGCAGTAGGTATGGCAGCCAAACAATAGCCGGCTGTTTTACCGGTACCCGTACCTGCTTCTATCACCGCAATGCGATGTTCGTTTGCGGTGAGGGTGCGCGCAACCTGAGCGATCATTTCTCGTTGTCCTCGACGCGCGCGAAAACCACGCGCTTCAAGCCAGGCTCGATAAGCCTTTTGAATACTCTCTTTGAGGGCATCTGTAAGTAAGGTGGGCGCGGGCGCGTTCATAGCACAAGCTTACTTGCGCACCCTGCCTTACGCCACTATTGAGTCACCGCGCCACATGTGCGAGATTACGATGATGCAAACTTACCCCCTTATTCTTACCTCCCTGGCTTGGGGCTTTGCGACATCCATGGCCCTGGCTGATACCCAGGCGCTCAACCTACCCTCTGGATTTTCCATCGAGCCGCTGGCGTTCAAAGTACCCAATGCACGGCAAATGGCGTTAACTGTGAACGGCACTCTAATCGTCGGCACCCGACAAGCCGGAGTAGTGTATGCCGTACCCAATGCCCTGCACAAAGCCAAGGTGGGACAGCCCCACAACGTCATCACCCTGATGAAAAACCTCACCATGCCCAGTGGTGTGGCCCTATTAGAGGGTGACCTTTATGTCGGCGCCACGAACCAGATTCTGCGGATCGCCCAAATCGAGCGCCAACTCACACCCTCCCCGGTGATTGAAACCATCACCAACACGCTGCCAGACAAAAGACATCACGGTTGGAAGTATTTGAAGTTCGGACCAGACGAGAAGTTGTACGTTCCCGTGGGCGCGCCCTGTAATGTCTGCCTGTCTGACGATGAGCGCTTCGCAACTATCTTGCGCATGGATCCCGATTCAGGACAGACAGAAATTTGGGCAAGGGGTGTTCGAAACACGGTAGGTTTCGCCTGGCATCCGACGCAACAAACACTTTGGTTTAC
>QIGT01000112.1 GCA_003230835.1 Gammaproteobacteria bacterium | reverse complement strand
TCGCCACGGGCAAATACCCGCGGGGGTGGTGTTGGGAATCGTGGGCTACCCTATACCATGGTGAATACACGGCGTATTGGTGGCACACCACGAGCACCACTGGTGGGCTCTGATGTTAACGTACCGCAACGAGAACTTGTACAACCAACAGAACTTATCGGCGCGGTTAAAACCACGGGTCAGATCGGGCGTATTCGTTATGGCGTGATGGCTGCCTTTGAAGAAGAAGTTAAGTTCGATGTGATAGACAGTAGCGGCCCACGCAATCTTCGTCAGGCAGGTAACGACTACGGCGTGGCTAGAGTTTTGTATGAAGACAATCACCGTGGGGCTTATCGCGCGTTTGGTTTCTTGTCAACGGCGGTGCTTAATTCTGAACGTGGTGATGCCTTGGTCCAAGGTGTAGATGGCCACTATCTCTCCGCTGGTGGGGGAATGAAGGTTGATGGCCAATATATGACATCGGATGTCGACGGCATAGCCAAGCGAGGACATGGTGGCTTTGTTGATTTTGAATTCACCTACCGTCAAGGACTGGTTCAACGTCTTGGTCTGGAGTATTTTGATGAGAACATTGACATCAATGACCTTGGCTTCCTGCAACGCAATGATCAATATCGTCTCCGGAGTTCGTTGATATGGACAACCTCCGACATATCCTGGGCCAGGGAAAATCAGTTTGATGTGCGCAGCTTCCTGCAAAAAAACGTGTCGGAATCTCTATTTACAGGGGGTGGTATTTTCTTTTCCAATAGAGTGAGTTTGAAAAATTTGTCGCAGATTACAGCGCGATTGAATTACTTCGCGCGCTCCTATGACGATCTCAATAGTTTCGGTAACGGTACTTATAGAATTGAAGATCGGTTGATTGTGGGCCTGTCCTGGAAATCTGATACCACCAAGGAATGGGCGTTTGAATTTAATGCGCGATACCAAGAAGACAACCTGGGTGATCCGGGCTACGCATTCAAAACCGCCATCAACTGGCGTCCTAGTGACCAGTTTGGAGTTGAACTGGCAGTTGAGCGGGTCGAGCAAGACGGTTGGCTCTTACACCAGCAGGACAACTTGTTTGCAACATTCGAAGCCACGCGTTGGATACCCAGTTTTTCCATTGAGTATTTTATCAGTGCACGCCAACAACTAAGGCTAGCTGTGCAGTGGGTTGGAATTAAGGCGCAAGAAAAAGACTTCTTCTTGGTGCCGAGTTCGCCTGATGATTTGATTCCCACAGCAAAACCTGTGGGCGAGGGGTTTAGAGACAGTTATGACTTTTCTGTATCACAATATACGCTACAAGCTCGTTATCGTTGGGAGATTGCGCCCTTGTCCGATGTGTTCTTAGTATATACACGTCAAGCCAGTTTGGGTGCTGCATTAGGAGATGCAGGTTTTTCTGACATCTTTGACAATGCTTGGGAAAACCCGTTGGCCAATGTGTTTGTGTTCAAGATTCGTTATCGCTTTGGATCCTAGTTTTACCCATGATCGGATAACCCCAGCCAAGGTTTGCCCCATGGGTAAAACCAAATTAAGGTGCCTCTAACCTAGTAACTGCTTTATACGCTATCGGGATTAGCTGCGTTTCCTGGTTATCAATACAACCCTTGATTTGTTGTTTCATCAGTGGTGACCAGAATTTTTGTATATGTTCAGATGTCTGGTAGGCAACTTCATCCTCATCACCCGCCGCTGACAAATTAAGCGCAATCTGGTTAACCATTTTAATCAGGTGATTGAGTTGTTCTTGCGGCATATTTTCCTTCTCTTAAGTTAACCGTTCCGGACGCGTATAAACAACATGCCGCCCGGGTCGGGCAAATCCAATCAAGGTCAAATTACAGTTGTTTGCCAGCTCAATCGCCAGCGATGTGGGTCCGGAAAAAGCCACCAGAATACCTATATTTGCGCTGGCTGCCTTGGCAACCATTTCATAGCTTGCCCGACTGGTCACCAGTAAAAAACCCTCGCCGGAAGAATCTGGCTTGGAAAAACCCGGGGTAAACAATCCCGCTCTGTAACAAGCACCCAGCAACTTATCCAACGCATTGTGTCTGCCGACATCTTCACGCAGCAGCAGAATATTACCTTTGCTATCGCACCAGGCCGCGGCATGGGTTGCCCCGGTTGCCTTTTGCAGATTCTGGGTATCTTCAAGGGCCAGTATCGCCTGCTGTACTGATGCATGGGAAGTTGCAACTTGGCTGGTGACTTTGTGCGGCTGCGTAATTGCCTGGGCAAGGGATTCTGCGCCGCACAACCCGCAACCGGTTCGCCCCACCAGGTTGCGACGTCGTTTTTTAAGCAGAGAAAACATCTCCGCCGGGATCGACAAAGAAAGCTCAATGCCGTCTTGTGTTGCGACAGCTTCGAAGTCAAGAAGCTGGTTTGCGCTGCGCAGAATACCCTCAGAGAGACTGAAGCCCAGGGCAAAGTCTTCTAAATCGACAGGTGTTGCCATCATCACCACATGGGAGATGCCGTTATAAACAAGTGCGATAGCGCACTCAGTAACAACCTGGTCTTCACCCGAACTTAACGCGCCTTGTTGCCAGACTGTTCTGCGTAGTGTACGCACGATAGAACTATTCCTGGTAGCCATTAGCCAGCTAAATTCGCGCTTTTTGTAACAGGTGTTGTTGCTGTTTGTTAAATGTCTTCTGTCGTTGCTGCCATGATGACGGCGACGACACTTTGCTAGCCTGCACTGCGGTTACCTTGTATTCCGGGCAGTTGGTCGCCCAGTCAGAATTATCGGTAGTAATGACATTGGCACCTGACACCGGATGGTGGAAGGTGGTGTAGATAACACCGGGTTTTACCCGAGTGGTTATCTGAGCGTGCAATACTGTCTCACCCACCCGGCTTTGGATGCCCACCCAATCGCCCTGGTTAATACCCCG
>QIGT01000116.1 GCA_003230835.1 Gammaproteobacteria bacterium | reverse complement strand
AGAACCGGTTGTAGTATCGACCCTGTTCCACAATAACCATAGAGCCACACAACACTCGACCTTGCTGAACCGCACAGTTTTGTAGCCATACAACAGTTGCATCTGTCATGCTCTCGGCAACTTCGGTACTGGCCATGGTAAAACCGCTACTGAACATTTCCGGTAAGACAACAACATCTGTATCTGCCGGTACCTGCTCGAACCATCTGTCGAACATGGCTCGGTTTACATCTGGCTGATGCCAATGCGTTTGAGTTTGTATGAGGGACAGTTTTAAAGAGCGCATAATATCTGCGCGGCTTGTTTTAAGGTAGCGTCGTCCTTAGCAAAACAAAAACGCAAGACACGTGCATTAAGGTCCTTCGAATTTTGATAGAAAACAGATATAGGAATCGAGGCAACCTTGATGGTTTCTGTCCACATTCGAGCCAGCGCTACATCTTCTTGTTCGCTGATCTCGCTGTAATCGAGTAATTGAAAATACGTACCGCAGCTAGGTGATAACAAAAACCTTGAACCTGCAAGCAGCGAGCAGAAGTAGTCACGTTTATGTTGGTAAAAATTCGGTAAATCTAAGTGGTGTTGTGCATGCTCAGCCAAGAAATCAGCCAACCCTAGCTGCATCGGCGTATTTACGGTGAAGTTGACAAATTGATGAATTCTCCGAAACTCTTCTGTTAGCAAAGCCGGCGCTACGCAATAACCGACCTTCCAACCCGTCACATGGTAAGTCTTGCCAAAGGACGAGATCACAAAACTACGCGCAAACAAATCTTCATATCGACTCAGGCTGAGGTGCTTACGCCCATCAAAAATAATATGCTCATACACCTCATCAGCCACCACAAAAATATTGCGGCCTGCGATAACCTGGCGCAAACCCTCAATGTCATCTTCTCCCCAGACAGAACCTGTTGGGTTGTGGGGTGTGTTGACGATAATCAGCCGGGTGCGCTCGGTCACCGCGTCCTGCACTCGCTGCCAGTCTGGAAGAAACCCGGGGCCTTGCAAGGGGATGTGAATGGTGTGCCCACCTTGCAAAGTGACCACGGGCTCATAGCTGTCATATGCGGGATCAAAAACAATGACCTCATCACCAGTACGAACCACCGCAGCGATGGCGCAGAATAATGCCTGGGTAGCACCCGCAGTTACTGTGACTTCTCGATCTAGATCAACATTGGCCCCATAAAGATGCCGAACCTTCTGTGCGATGGCATTTCGTAGCGAGACCACCCCGGCCATCGGCGGGTATTGGTTGAATCCATGGGTTAGGTAGTACTGCACCCTGGACAGCAACTCTTGGGGAGCATCAAAATCTGGAAAGCCTTGCGAGAGGTTAATTGCACCATGTTTCTCCGCCAGTGCACTCATCACCGTGAATACAGTGGTACCTACACCAGGCAACTTGCTTTCCATCGATATCAATGCAATTCCTCCAAACAGGTAGAAATATTGGCATATTTAGGCTTATATCTAAATATAAAAATATTTTGATATTAGATTGAAGATCTATTCTCAGCTGTTAGCATGCACGCTCACCACCAACTCATGCCCTTCAATTGGCCGAACTTCTAATATCCTCAGTAGCATCGTCTGGTCACCCTCCAGCCGTAGACGAGCCAGCGTCTTATGATGTGGTGCAAGTGACAAAAGCGACCGGAGATCATCTTCGCGCCAACATCTTGCGGGTGCTGGCACAAGATTCTTTTGCGGTGTTGGAACTCGGTGAGATATTTAAGATGGCACAACCCGCAATGAGCCATCACCTCAAATTACTCCACCAGGCAGGCTTGGTGGATAAGCGCAAAGAAGGCACCAGCGTTTTTTATCGACGAGCCTTTGCGCTAGCGTCTCTGCATTCATCCATCTATGCCTGCTTAGACGAAACTCCAGTAAGCGGCACACACAAAGCGCGCATTGAGTTCATTTATCGCCAACGCTTGCTGCGTTCGAAGGCGTTCTTTGCTAACCACGCGCAAGCGCTGGCGCAACAAAAAGAACTTATTTGTGCACCATCCGTGTATGTCGATGCGGTTTTAAAAACTGCACTTCAACAATGTGAAAACCAACGTCTTGTCGCTTTAGAAGTTGGCCCGGGCAACGGCACTGTACTAGCAGCCCTCGCCCCCCATTTCAACCAAGTGGTAGGCGTAGACAATTCATCAGACATGCTTGATGCCACCCATGGTGCGATGCGCAATCTACACAACAACATTAAGCTCATAGAGCGAGATTTCGCAGACTTACCCAGAATACGAAAGTACAATTTGGTCGTCGCCGCAATGGTCGTCCACCACATGCCCTCGCCTAAGAAATTTTTCCAACAAGCGGCTGGGGTGTTAAAAAAAGGCGGTACGCTAGTGGTTGCTGAGCTGTGTGCACACAGCCAGGACTGGGTAAAAGAGACCTGTGGTGATGTGTGGCTCGGCTTCGACACACAAGAACTTAGCGTCTGGTCAAAACAATGCGGATTTAAACTCACACAACAACAATTCCTTGCACAGAAAAATGGTTTTCGAGTGCAAGTTAACGCCTACACCCTCACTAAGTAGTTCTTGTCCAAAATACTCAGTATTTCGGACAAGAACTAGCGAGGGCACGATGCCCGAGACAAAATCCGTAGGGTTTTGTAAGGTTTCTGCAAGAAACCGTTGGGAGGAAATTGCCAGGAAGGCAATTTCTGGACAGAAACTAAACAACAAGCTATCAGAAACGTATCCAAAGGAACTCACATGACAGACTATAAAGTTGCCGACATCTCACTCGCAGAATTTGGCCGCAAGGAAATTCGACTGGCGGAAGCAGAAATGCCAGCACTTATGTCCCTGCGTCGCAAATACGCAGACGAACAGCCTTTGAGTGGCGCAAAGGTCATTGGTTGTATCCACATGACAATCCAAACCGCAGTACTT
>QIGT01000104.1 GCA_003230835.1 Gammaproteobacteria bacterium | reverse complement strand
GGCAGAAGCCTGTCTCGTCCCAGTAGATTGCCTTCAACTTATCTCGTCGCTTGTTACAAAACAAAAACAGCGCATCGGCGTAAGGTGAGAGTGCCATGCTCTGATCTATGATCAACACCAGGCCATTGATGGCTTTACGAAAGTCGACTGGATCGCGGTGCAGATACACCTGGGGCACGTCATGGAACAGCCTCACACTCGGAGTTGGCGAACAAGCTCGGCGAGCCAGGCAGCAGACACGGTCGCGGTGCAACGCACAGATACATCGGCAACGTTGATTGTAACCGTACTGGCATCGACGCTTGGTTTAACGCGCGCGGCGACAAACGAACTTGTCGTCAAGTCACCAGTCCGCCTGCGCCACAGATAGAACGAGGACTTGCTGAGGTGTTTCTCACTGCAGAAGGCCGTGACTGATTGTCCGCTGGCGCGAAACTCTGTGATTAGCTGTCGCCACTGGTCTTGGGTTCGCTGTTTTCCAGGCACGAAGGTTCGTCCTTGAAGAAAACCCAACTCTAGATCAGCATTACTCAGGCAGGAAGAATGTTGGTTCCTCGGCGCTTACCTTAGAGGTTCCACCGCCGGGATCCAAGAAAAACATGCATCACGACTTAGGTTCCAATTGGCGGCACTCGACTCAGCCTAGCAGATTGATGATGTCGATATTCCTGGTTATCGGTTACACCCTCTGAAGGGCAAACGAAGTGGATATTGGTCTATTTCAGTTTCTTGCAGTTGGCGTCTGACCTTCCAGATCGATGAAGGAAACATTCTTTTGATTTGTGGCAAGCTAAGAAAAAAGTGAAACTGAGAAATGTTTCAGAAATCAAACTCAACGCCGCCTAACAAGGCGACAAAATCGACGCATCTACCCGTCATTTTCTTTGCAGGAGTAGAGAAATCGCCGATCACGGCGCGCCACTTAACTTAGTGCTAATTTAGTAGAGATAAAAACGGAGTCAATTGAATTGAAATTTTCAAAGAGACGAATTTTGAGTGGTTCATTAATAGTGTTTTTTCTCTATCCGGCTTACGTTCAAAGTCATGTGCTGGCTAGCGTCGCCATTAATTTATCTGACTACATTGAAATTCAACCCAATTTATATGTTGACGACCTGTTTACGGGCGAAGAGCAAGAACAAGCCATTGTTACCCATACGGAAGCTAGGCAAAGAGTTGCTCGTACCTATGGAGAATTGGCATCAAATCCTGTTGTTATTATTTCTTCAAATTCGAGCAGAGCCGAGAGATACGGAGTTAAGCAACCGGTGCCAGGAACAATCCATGTGTTACCTTGGGGGCAGTATATCCCGCTTAATGATGAAGGTAATAATGTAGATGTTTTGGCTCATGAGCTAGCCCATGCAGAAACTGCACATAGAGTAGGTTATATCGAATGGATACTAGGTTTGCCTGCATGGTTTATTGAGGGGGTTGCTATGCAGGTTGACTATCGAGAGCGATACAATGCATCGGGAAAAAATCTTCCATCAATGTCTACGCTAACCACCGGGAGCGAATTTCATTCTGGTAACATCACATTAAATTACACTGCTGCCAAATATGAACTAGCCTCATGGCTAAAGGTAAATGGTAATCAAGGGTTGTACGTATTTCTCGATAAAACCAGAAGCGGTGAGAGTTTCTGTTCTACATATCAAGAGTACGCATCCGGGAACTAACAAGCGAATGCAATGGAAACCAAAAAGCGTTACATCTTTTGCTTCTGCACTGATCCTTGCTGTTATGCGCCTTTGGTATAAATGAGGTCCTGTGACTGAGATTGTTCGAAAAGGTAGCTGTTTGTGTGGCGCCGTCCAATTTAGAGTGACAGGTGAACCTATCACTATGACCTATTGTCACTGTGAATCGTGCCGCCGCTGGGTAAGCGCTCCTGCCATGGGGGGGTGTCTATTTAACTCTGATCAAGTACAGGTTGTGGAGGGTGTTGAAAAACTCACTTTATTCAAACGAACGAGTGACACGGATAGCTTACGAAAATTCTGTTGCGATTGTGGTGCCGCATTGTTTAATGAACACCCGAGTATCAAACTGACAGACGTAATGGCAGTGTCTATTCCTGATCTTGAATTCAAACCGAAACTGCATACAAACTACGCCGAAAAAATCGTAAGTTTCCATGATGGACTACCAAAGTACAGAGATTTTGATCCAGCGGTCGGAGGCTCTGGTGAAACGATGCCTGATTAAGTTTGAGTCACCTAATGTGTTGTTATGCGATAACATGAACTAATTGACCGACTCAGCAGACAAACGTGTACCTGTCTGAAGCTCCATTTATAGATCACGATAGAGTGCTGCCCAAAGCCTGCCGAGCACACCAGTACGCGCAGCAGTAAGCGGTGGCTGTGGTTGTTGAGTGGTGGTCTTGGGTTGGTTGCCTAGATCGGCTATCCTCCAAGAATGAACCATCCCGATCCATGGGAAACATTCGGCGCGAAACACCACCGTGGAGAGCGAATCACGAGTTCGATATCGCGCATCGTTCCCGACATTGGGCTCTTCATCAATCTGGACGGCGAAGTTTTCGGAATTGTGCATCTCGGAGACCTCGACTGGGCTACGTCGGGCGAGATGGCAATTTCCCGATACAAGCTCGATCAATCCATAGAAGCAGTTATCTTATCTATTGATCCCGAGAGGCAGCGGGTCTCTCTTGGTATCAAACAGTTGGGTGGCTCAGACCCTCGACAAGACCGCCACGGCGACTCACCTACGCCGGTTCCGATGAGACCCAACCGACCAAAACAACCAAGTTCACAGTCAGCCGCTAACAGGCGCATGCAGATGGCATCCAACAAAGTGATGCAGTGAATCCAAAACTGGGTTACTTATCTTGCTTACGAGACTGTGAAAGTATTCATCCATTGTTACCTTGAGACGCTTCTTAACTAT
>QIGT01000092.1 GCA_003230835.1 Gammaproteobacteria bacterium | reverse complement strand
CATGACTAGCACATCAACCAACATATATGACTCAAAATCAACAATTTATGAATAGGCACTATTTAGAGACCACTTCATAACAAGGTAAGTACTCACCACTCAGTTTCATTCGACCTTGGGCGGCAAAACCACGTAATAAATGATCTAAGGCAGCTGTCAATTGCGAATCTGCGGTCAGCTGAAACGGTCCATATTTCTGAATCGCACGAATGCCTTGTTCTTTGACGTTACCCGTCACAATGGCGGAAAAGGCACGACGCACCTGAACTGCAAGATCTGCCGGGGCCAAATCTCGACTCAATGTTAGCGCCGCAACACTGTCGTGATCTACCTCAAACGGCAGTTGATTTTCCATTCGAATTTGAAGTAGCCAGTTAAAATAGTATGCATCACCACTTTGGTTACGATTTCTGCGTACGCGTTTGAGGGCACGTGACATATATCGGCCCACCGCTTGTGCGTCATCAACGATGACTTGATAGCAACCATCAATCGCGGGCCCAAACAGCATACGTAAGAATCTATCCATTTCTTTGAAGTAATCTGCCGCACCGGCTGGTCCGGTAAAGACAACCGGCAGTTCGATGCCTTGATTGGCCGCCTCCATGACAATTCCCATCAAATATAGAATCTCTTCTGCGGTACCCACACCACCAGGAAACACCACAATGCCATGGCCGAGACGTACAAAAGCTTCCAGGCGTTTTTCTATATCTGGCAACACCACCAAATGGTTAACCATTGGGTTGGGGGGTTCCGCAGCAATAATGCCTGGTTCAGATAAGCCCACAAATCGAGACACCGGTAGGCGTTGTTTCGCATGCCCGACCGCCGCACCTTTCATCGGCCCTTTCATCGCACCTGGACCACAGCCAGTACAGATGTCGAGTCGACGCAGACCCAGGTGATAGCCCACTTCCTTGGTATAATCGTATTCGTTACGGCTAATAGAATGCCCGCCCCAACAAACGATAAGATTGGGGGGCAAGCCAGGTTCCATCACACGAGCATGTTTCAGAATCTGGAAAACTGCATCCGTGATACCTGCTGTAGATTTTAGATCGTACCGCGACCGGTCGCTGATCTCCGTGCCGATATAGATCACGTCGCGCAACACTGCAAACAAATGTTGCCGAATACCCTCAACCATGCGGTTTTCTACCAGAGCGGTGCGCGGTCCATTTTTAATTTTTAGCTGTAAACCGCGGGTCTTTTTTACCACATCAATGGAGAAGTCGGTAAAGGCATCGAAGATTTCCGCAGCATCATCCGTTTCATTACCCGTATTGAGTACCGCTAAGGCACAACGCCGATAAAGGTCTTGCATTTCTGCATGGGTTGCGCCGCGAGTGAGGGCTTCGATCTCACGTTGAGATAGAAGCTCCAGACTTCCTCTTGGGTTGACATCGATGTCGACCTTTTCAATAGCCATTTTGTTCATCAATGATAGCTACTGGAGTTGGTATCGAACGCCCACGTAGAGTTGCCGCGGCATCGCCGGGAAGTAGCGATAGTTGCCAAAGGCAAAATCTGCACGATCAGCGTAGCGCTCGTCCAACAAATTAATGATCCGCGCGTATACATTAAGGTTCCTGCTGGCTTGCCAGTCTCCACGCCAATTCAACACTTGGTGGCCATCGTACTTAGCCGTATTCGCGGCATTAACGTAGTGCTCACCCACGATATTTAATTCTAGTTCATGTCGCAGATTTTCCGAGACATCCATTTGCCAACGCGCATTAGTAAGCCATCGGGGCGCTGTATCGATTTGATTGCCATCTTCGATGATTTCTCGACCGGTAGCCATTCTATTAAAATCATACTCGTGCCGTGCCCAGGTGGTCGCCAAGCTTAAGGTATGTGCCCCTCGACTCCAGTGCGCTTCTAGCTCGACGCCAACAGATACTGTTTTACCATCGCTGACATTGAAGGCTTCTGAATCGCGTAATATTAGGTTGCGGGTCTTCTCGGAGAATAGTGAAATGCTGCCATAAGAGTTTTTCAAACCAACTTCTACGCCCACCAACTCTTCACTATCTAAATCTGCAAGTACCTGGCCACCACGCAACCGATACAGCTCAGTGGCTTGCGGCGGTCTGAATCCGGTGCTTACGGTGCTGTACAATAGGTAGTCTCCAAAATCTTTCTCAACCCCTACGCGTACCGCTACATTGGTAAACTCAGTATCGCCGCTGGGAGGCCGAGTATACAAACAACCACCAAAGCCACACGGAGTTCCATCGTCACGAGTATTACCCACCAAATGATGGTTTTCATAGTCGTAGGCCAAGTGCTCTATACGCAAGCTGTGTATCAGGCGAACATCATCGCGCAGATCTATTGACAAGTTATAAAACACAGCCGCCATGAGACTGTCGACATCATAGTCGTAATGCAATCCTGCTGGGCGTGTGGCCACTAAAAATGCGCTACCAACGGTTGGTCCAGATTGGAACTCACGCAATTCCCCTTGCATATACTCCAGTTGTGCACCTAGATCGACCTGGGCGTTACCGCGTTCGAAAGCGTAGTTGACGATCACACCACCACTACTTTGCGCGTTTTCTTCTAGTGGTTGGCCGGGTAGGAAATGCTGTAAGAAAGCCATTTTTGAACGACGCAAGTAAGGCTTTATGGTCCATTCATCTTTAGATATTTCTGAACTGAGCCGCAGCGACCAAGCGTCTCTGAAGGCTTCAGGATTAGGATTAGAAGTGCGCAAAGTACTGTCATCGTAAGCCTCAAAACCAAGCACAAACCCGCCAGTTTCCTGATTGAGCAAAGAGGCGGATAAGGTGTTAGAAATTTGGTGGCTAAGTAGGAACTTTTGCTGGTCGTAACCGGTGTCATCTCGGTATCCAGCACTGCTGACACTGATCAAGCTCGCGCCTAACTGATGATTGGCTATTTCGATCCCACCGGATACTTGCAGCCGAGCAAAATCATAGGGTCCGCCTTCCACACTGAGGGCGAAGCCTGTGGGCTCGGGCGTGATGACATTGATCGCGCCATGCAGAGCATTGCCGCCAAGTACAGCACTGGCTGGGCCGCGCCACACTTCAATCGCCTGGGCTTGTTCGGTATTGACCTCAAACAAATTGTTCACATTGCAAAACCCGGCTGGTCGAATTGGGATGCCATTTTCTAGATAACTGAACTCTCCACAGGCACCCGCACCGGTATAAACGGGCGAACGAATAGCCGCGAGAT
>QIGT01000038.1 GCA_003230835.1 Gammaproteobacteria bacterium | reverse complement strand
GGAGATGAGAAACTCGTTGACCAATTGATCGCCTTCCCAGGCATAGGTATTTTGCTCGCTGAGATCGACTTCGATCCACTTCTGGCCGCCGGCGCGCGCCTTGTCAATGGACTCCATCGTTGGCGCGGCCAGTTGGACGGAGCTGGCGACACTCTCCGGCTCCGGCAGGGATTGCTGGGAACGTTTGACAGCGTCCGATTCTTTGTGGAAACGGGGCAGGTCCATCGACGCTTTGGCGAAAGGCAACGGCGGCAGGGAGGTCGTCGTGATCACATCGACCGGCCGCAGCGGGGCCGCGTCAGCGGCGTCCGCACTCCTCCCCACACCCAATACAAGTAGCAGCCCCAGCAGCACAACTCCTACGATTTTCTTCATTTTCGTCACTCCCCATTTCCGTCTTCCGTGACAGCTTATCCCGTGATCTTGGATACGCTTGTGTGTCTTTGTGGTATCTGCCTATTCATGCACCACGGCCAACGTTCCCGGATGCTCTGCGTCACTAAAGAGCCAGCCCGCGCTGTTGGCCTCTGGCCCGCCCAACGAAAAAGCCATTCGGCCTCTGCGGATTTCCTGTTGATGCAGCCATGGCTGGCGGGTGAACCAAAATTGGCGTGCCAGATTGTACCGTGGAAGGCGTAATCCTCATAAAAATACTGCACTCAGGGCACATCTTTATTGGACAAGGCATGAGGATAGGCAGTGGATAGACGATCCGACCAATATTAATACTACACGAACGAAGAAACATCAACTGTACGAATATAGACGACAGAATCGGGCATGGTTCATTTGACCGCAGATCCATCTTTACACTTTTATACCGAGTGAAGCTGCTGAATCGGCGGGTTTCTCTCTGGTAGGTAATGCAGCGAAGGCATTCCTCAAGCCCAAATTTGTAAAGATGCTTTTGGCCTCAAATGAACCATGCCCCAATTTCGAATAAGAATATCGGGACACAAGGCACCATTTTCCCGAAAATGGACAAGACAGAGGCGCGATGCCTTACAAAACTCCTTACTCCGACAGCCTGCTAGCGCATAACACGCCAAAATAAGCCGCGCCCAGATTACCACAATAGAAAGTATGTCTCGCGCCGTAAAACCATGCTCCAATCCGTCGGCTTGATTTTGATTGTTAGGTGGCAAACCAAACACGGCACTTTAACGCACCGACCCGCAATACCCAACCCCGCACCCGCCGATACTGCACCTCGAATTTCCTACAATTGCGGCACCCTGTGCTCCGTTCGCCAAAGAGTAAGTTGTATCGCACCCCGCCGCAATGTCAGCCGATTTTATCCCAAAACGAACCCAACCCCATAGCTACCTCACACCCGCAAATAAGCCGCGCACAAGTAATTTCGGGCTGAACCAAGCCTCGCGCCGTAAAACCACGCGCCATCGCTTACCGCTCCCTCTTACCCCTACCCCAAGCTCATCGCTTGCTTGCCTTCACCCACCCAACGCTTGCTCAATCTGATCAAGATGCTCGCGCCGATGAGGTGCGCGGCTAAGATGAACTGCTCTGCCATTGGTTTCAATAGCTGTAAACATCTCTGAATCAAGCCGTTCGATCTCCCGATCAACAGCTGAAGCAAAAAAAATAGCCATTTGTGCCGCAATGCGTGGCGGTATTGCCAAACAATGCTCCCGCATTGCTTCATTGACAATATCTGTATCTATCGGTGAAGGCCCAATGGCATTTTGTTTCCACTTCTTAAGCAGGATGATTGCTCGCTGATCCCAGAACGCTAGGTGTGCCAAGAGACCTGCTACTGTCCAGCCTGCTTCTACGGGACGACTTAATTCATCATCCGTCAAGCGATTGACAAACGAAATTAGTCGCTCTCGTTCAGCAGCATTTTTTAGAGTATAAGGGTTGTTCATCATTGACACTCCATTTATGAGGGAAAGTCATTGCTCCCGAAGCTGGCTGGACCTACTTGCAGGCCTCTCGCGTTTGCGTCCGTCCTAACGCCTAGGATCACTTGCTTTCATGGAGCGCAGCGGAATGAAAGTCAAGTACATCCGTTTGTTAGACGGTCTCCTTTCTTGTATTGAGGATAAATACGAAACCCATACCACTCCTTATGCGCAAAGGAACGATAAAACTCAGGAGCATCTTCTGTTATTAGGTCAATCCTTTGTGCTCCACTGCGAGAAAACACCTCACAAACAAGCCGTTTACCAATTCCCTTTCTACGCCTATTTTTAGCAACAAGGACATTAGAAAGGTGAGACTGTATTGCTCCATCTGTCTGCAATTGTACAAATCCAACTACCTTTCCATTTTCCTCTGCCACTATCGTATACACGCCTGGACCAGTCAAAACTCTCCATGTCAATTCTGTGTCCTTAATGAATGACGGCCAAGGTTCCATTTTACAAAGACGGATTATTCCATCAAGATGTCGCCGTTCAATAGGTATGTATCGAATACTATCGTCTATCATTTTATCATCCGTCCGTCCTAACCATTCTATATACGGAATCATTCCGCATATCTACCCCAATTGGGACTTGATTCCGGAATAGTTTCTGTATATACTACTGTTGACGGTATTTATGCGGAAAGCTTTCCGCATAAATACCGTCCAGAGAGGGAAATTACGACTCATATGCGGAAAACTCAACGCGTGTTCGTTGCCTGTTCGACTCCATACACTTACTATACACTCCCTCTTTTCTATCGTCAAGAGACAAAATTATGACCCAATGCCCCAAAAAACTGCTCGAACGGGTCTCCGATGCCATCCGTCGCAAGCACTATTCCTACCGCACAGAGCAGACCTATATCCAGTGGATCAAACGCTATATCTTCTTCCACAACACCCACCATCCCGCCGAGATGGGCGCGCCTGAAATCGAAGCATTTCTCACCCATTTGGCTGTGGACGAAAAGGTGGCTGCCTCCACCCAAAATCAGGCTCTCTCTGCCCTGCTCTTTC
>QIGT01000046.1 GCA_003230835.1 Gammaproteobacteria bacterium | reverse complement strand
CGGTGAATTTTACCTTCGTTGGTGATAAAGATAGCTTCCCCCGGAGCCACATCTCCCATTAGTTCGAAGCCCAAAATATCCAGCGCAACAGATTCTGAGGCGATCATGTAGTCGAGGTGCCCTGCTTCATTCTCACGACGTCCATATACTAAGGGCCGAATACCATAAGGGTCGCGGAAACCGACAATGCCAGATCCAATGATCAATGAAACCGCAGCATAGGCACCGCGGCATCGATTATGCACGCCTGTGACCGCGGTAAAAATCTCCGCCGGGCTTGGGTCTAAGGCATGCTGTTGGTGCAACTCGTGAGCGAACACATTAAGCAACACTTCTGAATCACTGCTGGTGTTTAGATGACGAAGATCTTCTGCGAACAAATCGGATCGTAACTGGTCAGCATTGGTCAGGTTGCCATTGTGGGCTAAGGTAATGCCGTAAGGTGAATTGACGTACATAGGTTGTGCTTCAGCCGAACTTGACGAGCCGGCGGTGGGATAGCGGACGTGCCCAATCCCCATAGTTCCCGCTAGACGACGCATGTGGTGTTCTTGGAAGACATCACGCACCAGGCCATTAGCTTTGCGCAAGTGCAGCGAAGAGCCTTCACTGGTCACCATGCCGGCGGCGTCCTGACCACGGTGCTGCAACATGGTTAATGCATCATAGATTTCCTGATTAACCGGTTGCAGCGAAACAATTCCAACAATTCCGCACATCTCACTTACCCCTTAAGTGTCTTCGCCAAATAAATGTCTAGGCCAAATAAGTGTCTACGCCAAAGCCTCAAATATTGGGTACTGGTATCTCACGAACAAAGTCTCGGGCTTGGCCAAATAATTCACGAACCTCATCTTCAAATGCCAGTAACTCTGGCGCGAGTACAGAAGCTTGCCACCACGCAGCTTCACCAGCGATCTCTCGCAGGCCCATCAAAATCACAATGCACACCAACAAGCCGCGAGCACTGCCAAATAGGAATCCTAAAAAGCGATCGGTACCGCTAAGACCTGTCGAACTAATCAGCCGGCCGATTAGCCATTGAGCGATAGCTGATGCAATCAACACGCCAATAAAGAGTAGACCGAAACCAATCGCCATGCGCACAGATTCTGCACCCCAACCAGGCGGCAGCTCCTGTGCAACTTGCGGCGAAAAATAAATTGCCACCACAAAGGCCAATAGCCACGAAATCAAGGACAAAACTTCTTTCACCAGACCGCGAATCAAACCAATGCTGGCGGAAAGGAGTATTACTATGGCGATGGCGATATCAAGTGTTGCCATTTAAGGTGTCATCTCAACAATTCTCGGTTCGATGTTAAAGCGTCGCGTAATCTGGGCGGAGATATCAGCTGCGTCCTGTCTGCTCAGCAGTGGGCCGATAGCAACCCGGTGTACTTGTGTAGGAACACTTTCACTGCCGAGATCTTTGGCTGTCGAGACAAAGGCCTCGTAACCTGCTGAGCGAAGTTGCAGACGAAAATCCAAGGCGTTTTGTTGCTGCGCAAAACTACCCGCTTGCACCGCCCACACATCCGTATCTTCATTCTCGGTATTGAGTTGGGGCTCACCAAAACGCGTACCTGATGTCGTTTCAAACCCCTCATCATCCACTTCGTCCTTTAGCTTACTGACCTGAGCGACCACATCTGTGATAGGTACTATGTCTTCGTACACTGGTACCTTAGGGACCTTTGCTGCCGACGCCTGAGGTGGCGGCGGGATTTCACTGACGGGTGCACTGGTACCATCAAAAAGCATAGGCAGTAGGATGACGGCTAGAGCGACCAGGAACAAAGACCCAGATACGCGATAGCGGGTTCGCTCATGCATACTTAGCCTCACGCTCGAAACTCAAATGACACTGCTCCACAACGTTAAAAGCGCCCAACGCAAGAATAACATCTCCAGGCTGTGTTGCCGATAAGATCGTCGGCATTATCTGTTCTAAATTACCCGTTTCAACACCTTCCAAACCCATTTGTTCTGCAAGTTCAGCCCCTACTTGTGATCGATTTCCGAGCGTGTCTACAAGAAACCAAGGCGCCTTTGAATACCTTCGCGCAGTTTGATAAACGCCTTGCGGATCTTTGCCCTTAAGCATGCCGCAGATAATCGCCTTAGGCTCTATCGAATGATGTGCAAGGTGACGAAACAAAAATTCAACAGCCTGTGGATTATGCGTGACATCGGCCAATAGGCGTCTACCTTGGTGAATAAACCACTGCATGCGCCCTGGCAAACATAAATAGGCCAGCGCCTTGCGCAAACTGCTCCCGTTCACATCTACACTACACAAGCCAGCGGCGACATAGGCAAGCGCAATGTTTTCAGCACCAATACTCCCCAGGGGCAAGTCAGCCAACTGCTCATGCGCATATCTTAGGTGCCAAATAGGTCTATTTTCATTGTGTTCTACCTTATTATGTTCTACGGCAAAATCCTGCCCGCTGATCAAAGGCTGTAGCGCCAATCTTTCACATGCTGAAATTACCGATTTTGGCATACCAGTGCCCAGCACAACCTGCTGACCTCGGCGAAATATACCCGCCTTTTCTACGCCGATATCCTCATGCGTGGTGCCTAAAAATTCTTGATGATCTAGCCCGATACTGGTGACGATTGCGATATTGGCATCCACCGCATTAAATGCATCTAAGCGCCCACCCAAGCCGATTTCTAGAATGATCACGTCAACCGGGTTTTGCGCAAAAGACCACAACGCGGCTAGCGCGGCATATTCAAAATAAGTCAGTGGCACCTCGCCCCTTGCCACCTCTATGGCGGTAAAAGCATCGCCTATTTGATCATCCGTTAGATCTACCGCATTGATGCGAATGCGTTCGTTGAAGCAGACGACATGTGGAGACAGGGTGGTTCCAACCCGCAAGCCTGCCGCGAGTAAAATCTGTTCGGTTGCGACACAAGTGGAACCCTTGCCATTGGT
>QIGT01000413.1 GCA_003230835.1 Gammaproteobacteria bacterium | reverse complement strand
CTGGGCCGCGACGCGCACCTGTCGCAGATCTTCCAGCGTCTTTGATAGGTGGTGCCTCAACTTTGATTACATCTGCGCCCCAATCGGAGAGTAGGCGAACGGCGCTCGGTCCAGCGCGTGCAATAGTGAGGTCTAGCACCATAAGGTGCTGCAACGGTCCTTGCATACGTTACCCCGTTGTTAGGTTTTTCGAATCAGCCGGCCAGGCAAACTATCCGTGGCTTCGCCATTTTCGTAAGTCACCTCGCCAGCTACCAAAGTAGCGATATAACCCTCTGCTTTTTGCTGCAGACGAGCACCCCCCGCTGGCAGATCGTGAACTATTTCCGGCAGCCTTAGCCTGAGGTTTTCAAAGTCGATCACGTTGATGTCAGCACGCATGCCTGGTTCTAAGGTACCGCGATCGACAAGGTCGACAGCTCGGGCGGTGTCTCGGGTTTGATTCTTAACCAAGGTGGGCAGGTCGATCAGTTTTCCTCGCGTCCGATCACGCCCCCAATGGGTGAGCAAGGTGGTTACGAAACTTGCATCACAAATGGTTCCTACATGAGCTCCGCCGTCACCTAGGCCCATGATCGTATGCTCATGCAGTATCATCTCTCGACAACAATCCAAATTGTTGGCTGCGTAATTCGCAAAGGGACTGTACAGAATATTTTTACCCTCGTTCAATAGTAATTGGTCATATACGTAGCCCCATACATCCTGCCCTAACTGATTAGCTTGGCTGGCCAAACTAATCATCGGGTCGGGCTCATAATCTGGTGGGTCTGTGAGCAACCATAGTTTGCGGCCTTCGTCCATCATATTATATAAACGTTGAAACCCTCTGCTGGCTTGTTCAGAAAGGATTCTAGCCTTACGCGCAGGATCTTTTAAGGCTTCAATTCTTTGCAAAACGGCTAAGTTCGCAACCTCCTGATAAGAAGGTCGTGTGGTAAAGGGTGTTAAGGTTGTGGTTAAACCCATCAAAATACCGATGGCGCGAGGTGCAACCTGACCGCGCATGACCAAACCTGCCGCATTGGCATCTTCCATACGTCGCAGAATTTTTTTCCAGCCATGCGGGCTCAAACCTTGAGCCAACGATATTGACATGGGGCGACCTGAATACTCAACCATACTGCGCAGCAGTGAAAATTCTTCATCTAGATCATCGAAATCTGAAATCATCTCGATGACTCCGCGCCCAGCATCTTTCAACCCCGCAGCCAAACCCATTAACTCATCATGCTGTGCTGTCAATGACGGTGTAGGCGCACCTCGAGAGCTGCGATGGTTGAGGGTTCGAGAGCTGGTCACACCAAGGGCGCCAGCTTCTATCGCGCGTTGTGTGAGTAGTCTCATCAATTCAATATCTTTCTGGGTAGCAGGCTCTCTGTCAGCGCCACGCTGTCCCATCACATAAACCCGCAAAGCGGCATGAGGAATCTGCGCCCCTATGTCCATGTCGTATTGTCTGCGACTGAGGTAGTCCATATATTCTGGAAAAGACTCCCATGCCCAAGGCAGACCTTCGTGCAAGGCGACCCCAGGAATATCTTCTACGCCTTCCATCAACTCAATCAGCAAATCATGATCGGCAGGTCGAACCGGCGCAAAACCAACGCCACAGTTACCCATGACAACTGTGGTCACGCCATAATGGCTAGACGGAGACATACGGTTCGACCAGGTCGCTTGCCCATCGTAATGTGTATGTATGTCTACAAAACCGGGTGTAACAAGGGCGCCATCCGCTTCAATTTCACGCTTGGCTTGGCCTCTCACTTTGCCGACCTCAACAATACGCCCTGCCTCGATAGCAACGTCCGCGCTACGCATCTGAGTACCAGTGCCATCCACGACTGATCCACCACGAATGACCAGGTCAAACTGACTCATGCTTCCACCTCCCATATCCAACTTCCATATCCACGTCCCATATCTATAGGACATATCCTTTCTACCACACAAACTCCATGCATAAAAATGCTAGAGTAGTTTTCCCTTTGCAGGATAATCAAATAATGACCAAGATAGCCATTGTCTTAATCATAGTTGGCATCTTAGTCGTGCTCGGCACCAACCTGTTTTTTGGCACCGAAGAAGAAGTCATACCACCACCACAACGTGATGACACCACACTTCGACAAACCACTTCAGGCGAAGTTGTGGGCTCACGTGGGAAATACGGTGCGCGAGTGTGGCGCGGTATCCCTTTTGCAACACCACCGACAGGGGTTAATCGGTGGCGTGCACCGCAACCGCCCATAGCAGCCAATACTGTTCTTGAAGCCACTAAACCTGGCGCTTTGTGTCCGCAATTTACCTCTCCACTTAGCGGCGCAGGGCCAGATACAACACCTGGCAGCATTACCGGAACAGAAGATTGCTTGTATCTAAATATTTGGTCTCCACCCAACGCCGCAAATTTACCTGTCATGGTATGGATTCACGGTGGCGGCAATAGTATAGGTCATGGTGCCAGCTATAACGGTGCCGCCCTCGCCACCAGTCGAGATGTCGTTGTGGTCACCATAAATTATCGTCTCGGTGTTTTCGGCTGGTTTAAACACCCCGCGCTGGCCACTGGAGATCCGCTAGACGACTCTGGAAACTTTGGCACATTAGATATCGTTCGATCACTGCAATGGGTGCACAACAACATTGCACAATTCGGCGGAGATACCAACAATGTCACCCTATTCGGAGAGTCTGCCGGCGCATTCAATACCTTGGCAATGATGGCCAGTCCACTCGCTAAAAACCTATTTCATCGAGCCATCGTACAAAGCGGCGGGTTTAGCCCTGCTAGCGTTGCCCATGTTCAAGACTACGTCGAACAGGGTGGCCACCCCAATAGCAGCCAAGAGATTGTTGCAAAACTACTCATCGCCGACGGTAAAGTAGCAGACACAGAAGCCGCAAAAAGCTACCTATCTGATTGGAGTAAATCCACACTACGCGAGTATTTGTA
>QIGT01000180.1 GCA_003230835.1 Gammaproteobacteria bacterium | reverse complement strand
GTGGCTGATTTAACAAAACACAACATCGTTCACAGACCCAGTAAGACCTTGGGTGCTTTTATTGTCCCTATCTTTTTTAAGTGGGAACAAGATGGTGACCCCAATCGCCTCGAAGTGGTTTTTCTCATTATTTTTTTATATCAACGTTGTTGTCTTATCTACGGAGTGTGGTAGTGGAAGTAGTTCGGGACGTTCGGACGCCCCTTCAAACAACCCTCCACCGCCAACTCCAGCTCCCGCTCCGGAGCTGAGTGGTCTAGCTCCAGCAACCCTTGCTTTTGATCTGCAGGCTGGTGAGTCTGCCAGTGTGGCGCTGTCGTTCACAAACTCTGGAACTGCTGCACTCACTTATGAGCTGGCCTCATCTGCTTCTCAAACGTGGATTACATTGGCCAGTAATGCGTCTGGTAGTGTTGCTGCGGGTGGTAGTGCGGGTGTGAGTGTTACCGTGGTTTGTGGCAGCGTTGACCTGAGTGGAGTGTTGACATTAACGACTAACGATACGGATGAGGCAAGCACTAACATACCCGTGGCTGCGGTCTGTTCTGTGCCACCCAGCAATGTTGAAATTGCTCGGGTTGTACTGAATCAAGGTGCGCGCGCGTTCGATTCTGATCTATCGGCGGATTTGAGTATTGGCATAATAGCGGGTCGCGAACTATTGGTGCGTGCTTTTGTTACGGGTAGCGGTGTTGTACCCGATGCGCGCGTTGTTGTGCAGACAACGGGTCAGGCTGTTCAGTTTTTCGCCATGCAAACACCCACAGCCATGGGCACCACGCCTGCTGATGAGAGTTTGCTTAACGGCAGCCATTATGTCGTGCTACCGGGTAGCGCGATTGGTCAGAATACCAGTGTACGCATTGAGGTGAACCCTTCTGCTATTATCGCCCGATACCCGCAGAGCGGCAGCATCGATTTGTCTGTTTCAGACCCGGGTCCGCTCAACATCACCTTTGTACCGATTACTTTTCAAGACCAGACCCCTATTATCGACGATGCCTACCTGCAGCAAACTCTCGGTGTTCTTCCTATTGGAAGCTATGATATTGAAATTCGCACCCCCTATACATTTACTGCGGCGTATGACCTTAGTGACTTGTTACAAGAAGTTGCCGACCTGCGAACTTTGGATGGTAGTAATCGTTTATACCACGGCATCATTACCGCCCCTGGAGGGTCTGGCTCGCAAACTGCGGGTGTAGCCTACGTTGGTTTCCCTGTTAGTGTCAGTATCGACCTTAATGGTTCGCAATATATCATCGCTCATGAAATTGGCCACAATCTCAATCTTGGTCACGCGCCAGGATGTTCGGCGCCAAATGCAGATCCAAACTATCCAAACGCTGATGGGGCGGTGACAACTTGGGGTTTTGATGTGAATGCCGATGCGCTGGTTGCGCCGAGTAATAGGACTGATTTCATGAGCTATTGTAATGACGTGTGGGTCAGCGACTATCACTTTGATCGCGCGCTTCAACATCGTTCGGGTTCCGTGATCGGGTTCGGTCCTCCGGCTGGTCGAGGTTTAACCATATCCGGACAAATTCAGCATGGTGAGGTTGTGAATCTAACCACCTTGGTCACTGCACAGGTGATGCAAGCTAGTGAGTTGGACAATGCCGCCTTTCGCTTTGTCGGTTGGGATCTTAATGGTATTGAGGTAGTGAACCGTATTTTTAGTGCGTACCGTATAGAAGACCATAATGAGATGGATGGCTTTGCCTTTAACATACCGCTGCCAAATAGTGATATTCACACTTATCAGATATTGCACAGCGGAGCTGAGATCGACACTGGCCAACTGAATGCGTTGGTCTCCCAGTCTGTTGCTGCCAACTGGTCTGGTAGGGAAATGCAATTGACCTGGGATGCAGCCCCTGGCGTGGCGCTGATTGTTAGAGACGATCTTGGGCGGGTATTGAGTGTGGATCGTACTGGTCTTGCGAGCGTGGTATCGCCGACTACTTCTGCAAGTATCGAGCTGCGTTCTGGAATGGGTTCGTCTGTTATGCAGCCAATATTACGTGGCACAGATAAGCTAGTTAGATGGGTCGGCGATAAGCCCTAGCCCAGGCTAATTGCATCGCTGGGTCCTAGCGATCCATCTAAGTCTTGGTCTTCACAGAATTCTTCGAATTCGTTTTTTAATGTGTGAATGCGCAGGGTGGCGGGAATCTCTGCAATCAATGTGATGTTAAAAATTGGTGTGCCTGTGTGTGCGGCGGGTGTGGTTTGAGTGGTTAGATCGCGGATATTGATCTTGCGTTGTGAAAAGAAACCGGCGATCGCAGCGACTATGCCAGGATGATCTAAGGAAACAATGCTTGCCACATAGGGTCTGCTTGGTGCTTGTTCGCTGGGTGATTGGGTATCGCGATACATATAGGCCAGATCAACGCCGCGACACAAATCGTGCATTTGCTGATCAAATGTCTTTAGTGCGTCCTCGGAACCTTCTAGGGCCATTAAAACAGCGAACTCGCCGCCCAGAACAGTCATGCGGCTGTCTTCAATGTTTAATGAATTGCTCTGCGCGATAGAGGTGATGTCGCTGACCAGTCCGGGTCGGTCATGACCAATGGTTGAAATGACAGCCTTAGCCATTGGTGCCACGCATGAAAGTTGCCACGTAAGTGGGTAGTTCGGCGATGCTGATTCTAGTTTGAGCCATGCTGTCGCGATCTCTTATGGTTACGGTGTCGTCTTCTTCTACAGTCTGAAAATCTACCGTCACGCAGAGGGGGGTTCCCACTTCGTCATGGCGGCGATAGCCTTTACCAATATTGCCTGTGTCTTCGTAGAGTATGCGACCCAGCCCTAATTTTTGTAATGTTTGCTTAATACTTTTTGCTTTGGCTACAATGCCTTCGTGATTACGCTTAAGCGGCAGTACGGCGACCTTGATTGGCGCCAGGTGTGGCTTAAATCCCATGACCGTGCGTTGCGATCCATTTTCT
>QIGT01000017.1 GCA_003230835.1 Gammaproteobacteria bacterium | reverse complement strand
AGATTTAACTTTGGACCCTCGTGCTCCGCAGATACGGCAATACCAGGTTTATGAATCCATTCGTTGGTTTCATTAATTTCAGTCAAGCCAGAGTTAGTTGTGTACTCTGACTCGAACAACACATCCACACCGACGTTCAAGGCGGTGGCAACTGGGCTTGCAGCCATTCCGACTAAAAGAATCGGTGACATCAGTGCTAAGCGCATAACTTACTCCAAGTTTGTATTTACCGATCCTGTTTGCCGGTCCTAAAATGCGCGTTCCGGCACGGTGACGACATCACCAGGTATAAGTGGGTAATTTGTACGCATGTCACCGCGATTGAGAATGCCCCGCAGATCTATCCCAATACGGTCTCCGTTATTGCGATATAGGGTTGTTTTGGCAGGATTGGCAAACTCAGTGAGACCACCGGCTTCGAGCACAACATCGAGTACTGTCATACCTTGCCTGTAGGGGGTGGAAATCGGAGTTTCAACAGCACCGGTGACGCGCACTCGGGAGCGGTATTGATCGCTGCCCATGTCAGTCACAATAACTGTGACATAAGGATCGCGTATAAACTTACCTAAGATCTCAGCGATTGCCGTACCCACTTCCTCAGGGGTTTTATCGCCAACGTCTATGTCCCCAGCCAAAGGTACAGAGATTCTACCATCCGGTCTAACCGGCACTTCGATGCTCAAGTCTTCGTTGCGCCACACATTCACCGCCAATGTGTCGCCGACACCAATACGGTACTCGTCAGCAAATTCGCCACTCTGTATCGCATCTGGTGGTGGCCCAGCCGTCTCGGTAACACACGCACTCAGCAATACCATCAATAATCCAAAGCCAAGAATCTTGCCTAAAACACTATTGAATTTGGAGCTATCGCCCATTCGGTCACTCTCCCCTAACTGCGGTTCTATTTAGCGAACGCGGATCATACCTTCTTTTTTGGCTCCTGTGGCAGGGTGTTAAAACTCCCTTACAACTTAGCACATCGTTCTGACAGCCAGTTCTGCAGCACTGGTGCATTATGATCAGCGAACTCAGGAGCGAGATGTATTGGATATGGAAATTGTTAATAACAAATTGGGTGTGTTCGGCGATGTTCGCGATGGCGAACGGCCGCGCACATGGTACCGAGAAAGTAGGGTATTCACCCGCAATAGATCTTGGTACTTTCATACTCGGGAAGGCATAGAGGTAGGCCCATACACTTGTGAGTTCGATGCTGAGTTAGAACTTGAAGTATTGATCAGCAAACTACAATGCGCGAAACCCGACATTGTGAGTAAGATTGTACAAAACCATGTTTCCGAAGCGCGTTCAGGTAACAGTACACTCAACACCGAGGCGTTTACCGACTATCTTGTCGAGGTGGGTGGTATTGAATTGTTACGCAAAGAGTATGTAGCCTAACCTTGTAGCCTGTGCTAGTGACCTCGAAACTTCGGGGTCCTCTTTTGCGCAAAAGCACGCCGACCTTCTTCGTAGTCGGCACTGTTGAAACAAACCTCCACCATTTCTCGTACTAAGGCAACATCACTGTCCTTTGTACCCGCCTCCCAGGCATTCACCGCGGCCTTCGCTGCTCGTATTGTTAGAGGCGCATTTGCGGCAATGCGCTGGGCATAAGCCAGGCATTTTTCTTCGATATCGTCTCGGGACTCAATAAAATTGATTAGGCCCATGTGCATGGCTTCACTCGAATCGAAAAAGCGAGCGCTAAACATGATGTCGCGGGCGTGGCTTGGACCGACCACGCGGGTGAGTTTGGCTAAGCCCTCATAGCTATAACCCAGGCCTAGTTTAGCCGCAGGAATACCAAACTTTGAATCTGCTGAGGCAATTCGAATATCTGCAGCCAGCGCAGTGGCTAGCCCACCACCGATACAATAACCCTCAATCAAGGCGATCAGTGGTTTTTCAAGATGATTTAGCCAGCGCGTGGCCTGTCCGGAGATTTTGCCATATGCGCGTTCTTGTTCAGCGTTTGAACGCTTGTCATCAAATTCGGAAATGTCTGCACCTGACACAAAGGCCTTCCCACCAGCACCTCTCATCACCACCACTCTGACCTCGTCGTTTTCAGTGAAATGCTGCAAAATGTCGCTGATTCCCTGCCACATCTCTAAGGACAGTGCGTTATGTCGTGCTGGATTGTTAAAAATCATCCAGCCAATGCCATCTTCAACGTGGGCTTGCATACGTTGTGTCTCAAGTTTAAATGCCATGCTTGTCTCGAAAGGATAAATTACAGGTGGAAATAATTCTCGCCTCGGTTGTGTTCACCGTCAAAGAGACAACTTACAATGGTTGCAAGCCAAAGCAAACAAGAAGTCTTAGGAACAGTATGGATTTCGAATTGAACGATGAACAGGAACTGATTAAAGCGTCGGTCGCCAAGCTATGTTCGGCGTACTCTGATGACTACTGGCGCGAGAAGGACAAGGCGCATGAGTTTCCTTGGGATTTTTATAATGACATGGCCGCTGCTGGATGGTTGGGTATCGCAATTCCTGAGGCCTATGGTGGCAGCGGACAAGGTATTACCGAGGCAAGCTTACTGCTCGAAACCGTTGCGGCGAGTGGTGCGGCCATGAACGGTGCGACGCCACTGCACTTAACCATTTTTGGCATGGAGCCTGTGGTTAAGTACGGTAGCGACGCAATGAAGCAAAAGTACCTACCCCAAGTTGCTAGCGGAGAATTGCATGTTGCCTTTGGCATCACCGAGCCGGATGCGGGCACAGACACCACTTCAATTAGCACTTCAGCACGACTGCAAGGCGATACCTATATTGTCAAAGGACGCAAGGTATGGACGACAAAGGCATTGCAATCCCAAAGAGTGTTGCTGTTGGTGCGCACCACGCCCAAAGATAAGGTGAAGAAGAAAACCGATGGGTTGACCCTCTTGTTAGCAGAGTTGCAAAAAGACGAAGTTGATATATCACCTATAGAAAAAGTAGGTCGTAA
>QIGT01000466.1 GCA_003230835.1 Gammaproteobacteria bacterium | reverse complement strand
TTGATCAAGACGGCCAGATTGTCAATTCACAAGGATATACGTTAGAGCCTGTTATCAACATACCGCAAGGGGCGATCAACATTTCTATCGGCCGGGACGGTACAGTGAGTGCGTTGGTGAGCGGCCAAACTGCACCAGCACAAGTGGGAAATATTCAATTGGTCAACTTTATTAATGCGGCGGGGCTTGAAGCTGCCGGCGGTAACTTGTACCGCGAAACTGTTGCCAGTGGCGCGCCTCAACAATCTACGCCTGGTCAGAATGGCGTAGGGGAAGTGTTACAAGGTGTATTGGAATCGTCCAACGTTTCAGTTGTAGAAGAGATGGTTAATATGGTTGCCACCCAAAGGGCCTACGAAATGAATGCTCGGGTAGTGAGCACGGCAGACCAAATGCTGCAGTATCTGTCTCAAAACCTTTAGGGGATAGTATCGAAGTGAAGTTCCAGCTATTAAAGGTGCTTACCAGCTCAACGTTGATTTGTATGTTAGCTGCGTGTGTCACACCACAACCTATTCGGGAAGAGCCACAGTATCGTCCAGTGTGGCCGCAAATTGAAGAATCCAAGCCGGCCAGTCCGGGGTCATTGTACGCTGCGAGCCATAGCTTGGCCCTTTACGATGATCGGCGAGCTAAGCGTATCGGAGATGTGGTTACCATTATTCTTGAGGAGAGCACGCGCTCAAGTAAAAGTGCGGAAACTTCAACGCAAAAAGGAACCTCTAGCAGCCTCGATAATCCCCGGTTACTGGGTAGTTTGGTTCGCGGAGCCGGTGCAGTCAATATATTCAACCAAATCGAAAGCGACATAGATTTCAGCGGCGAGGGCGCGAGCGATCAAAGTAATAGTTTGTCTGGCACCATTACTGCGGTGGTTGCAGATGTACTCCCAAACGGCTTGCTTAAGATCCAAGGCGAAAAGTGGTTTCGGCTTAATCAAGGCGAAGAGTATGTTCGTGTCAGCGGGCTTGTCCGGCCAGAAGATGTAAGCGGTGACAACAGTGTTTCGTCCCAACGTTTGGCTGATGCGCGTATTGCTTACAGCGGTACCGGAGTGCTTGCGCAAGCCAACGAGGCAGGCTGGCTGACTAAATTTTTCTTCGGCACGGTTTTTCCCTTTTAAGGAATGAGAATGAACAAAGGTGTTGTCTTAGTTATCTTGCTGTTAGTAGCACAAGATGCAGTGGCGCAAAGACTGAAAGACCTTGCGTCGGTTTCAGGCGTACGCAGCAATCAACTAGTCGGGTATGGATTAGTGGTGGGTTTAGATGGTACCGGCGACCAAACCAGCCAAACTCCGTTTACCACTCAAACATTCAGAAATATGTTGCAGCAACTGGGAATTCAATTACCTAAAGGCGCAACCTTTCAGCTAAAAAATGTCGCAGCAGCAACCGTGCATGCGGAACTTCCGGCCTTTTCAAAACCTGGTCAAACCATTGATATCACTGTGTCTTCCGTTGGTAATGCAAAAAGTTTACGGGGCGGCACGCTGTTAATGACACCGCTAAAAGCGCTAGATGGTCAAGTGTATGCTATCGGTCAGGGTAGTTTAGTGGTGGGTGGTTTTGGTGTCGGTGGTAATGACGGCTCTTCTGTTACCGTCAATGTGCCCAGTGTCGGCCGTATCCCCAGTGGTGCCACTGTAGAACGTGCTGCGCCTGATGGGTTCTCTAGTGCGCAAAACATTATTTTCAATTTACATCGAGCAGACTTTACTACCGCACGACGAGTAGTTGAAAAAATTAACACAACTTTCGGTCCGGAAGTGGCAGCACCCATAGATGCGATTTCTATCTCGGTACGTTCGCCGCAGAGTGCGAGTCAGAGGATTGCTTTTCTGTCGGTATTGGAAAACTTAGATATTGAGCCAGGCATAACTGCGGCCAAGGTAGTGATCAATTCACGAACAGGCACCATTGTCATCGGGCAAAGGGTTGAAGTTTCCCCGGCTGCAATAACTCATGGATCTCTTAGTGTCACTATTACTGAGTCTAATCAGGTCTCACAGCCCAACGCGCTTAGCGAGGGTGAAACGGTTGTCACCGCTAACACTCAAATTGAAGTGGTCGAAGAAGACAGTCGAATGTTCTATTTCGCCCCAGGCGTGCAGCTACAAGACATAGTCACTGCTGTGAATGAAGTGGGTGCAGCCCCGGGTGATCTCATGGCCATATTGGAGGCCCTAAAACAAGCAGGCGCACTGCGAGCGGAACTGGTAGTGATCTGATGCCGAGTATTGCACCTGCCACATTGTCCTATACCGACATCACCGGTCTTATTCAGGACGCGAAATCGCTGCCCACGAAAAAGGACGGTTTGGAAGCCGCGGCCAAACACTTTGAAAGCCTGTTTATCAATATGTGGCTAAAAAGTGCCCGCGAATCCAATGCGGCCATCGCATCAGAAGATGGCATGTTCGGTGGCAAAGAAATGCAAATGCAGCAGGAGATGTTTGATAACCAAATGGCTGTTCACATGGCTCAAAATGGTGGTATCGGGCTGGCTTCGGTTATAGTTCGACAACTGCGCGGCGACACGACCCAGATTAGTCCAACAGCTACCCCTGCAACAGGTGTACCTCAAAATACCTTCGCCCAAACAGGTAGGGCTGAAACAGCTCCGGCTGAAACAGCTCTGGCCCAATCAGCTCTGGCTCAAATAAACGACAATCGCGGCATCCGTACGTCGGTATTTTCTGATGCTCAAGCATTCATGCAAGAAATTGGCCCGCGCATCGCACGCATAGCGGAGCAGAGGGGCCTGCCAGGGGTTGCCATGGCGGCCCAGGCTGCACTCGAAACAGGCTGGGGGAGCAAGATCATTCAAACTGTGTCCGGTACGTTATCGCACAATTTGTTTGGCATGAAGAGTAACAATACGTCAGAAGCGTCTATCGATATTCACAGTAAAGAATTTGTTCTTGGCAATTGGATCGACAAAATGTCTTCTTTCAAAGCCTATCCAGATTGGGACAGCAGTATTAGAGA
>QIGT01000464.1 GCA_003230835.1 Gammaproteobacteria bacterium | reverse complement strand
AGAAGCCAAATTGCGTCGACGTCCAGCCGTCAAGTCACTGTGCGGGCGGGTTGCCGTGGTTACTGGTGGTGCGGGTGGCATCGGCCAGGCAATCGCCGAGCGTTTCTTACAAGAAGACGCCTGCGTTGTGTTGCTGGATATTGACCATCAGAGTCTGACAAATACTGCACAACGACTGCAGCAGCACTACAGTGCTGATCGCATCAGCATTCTTGAAGTGGATGTTACGGACTATGAGCAAGTTAAAGAAGCATTCGCCAATATTCAGCTCCAATATGGTGGGCTCGACATCCTTGTGGCCAATGCGGGGATCGCCTCATCCGCTCCGGTCAGTGAGCTAAGCGTAGAAGAATGGGACCGAAATTTTACGGTTCTGGGGCGCGGATATTTTCTTGCAGCTCAAGCCGCTTTGCGCGCGATGCAGCAAAGCCGTGGTGGCAACATCGTATTTATCGGCAGCAAAAACGCGTTGGTCGCATCTCAAGGGGCCGCCGCTTATTGTTCCGTCAAGGCAGCGGAATTGCATCTGGCTCGATGTCTTGCCCTCGAGGGCGCCGCAGCGAATATCCGGGTGAATGTTGTCAATCCAGACGCGGTGTTGAGCGGCTCCAAAATTTGGAGTAGCACGTGGAGACGCGAACGAGCAGCCGCGTATAATATTGACGAGTCAGAGCTAGAAGATTTTTATGTCGGGCGGAGCCTGCTGAAGCAACCTGTTATGCCAGCAGACGTGGCAGAGGCGGTGTTGTTTTTGGCCAGCGACCGTGCCAGCAAGTCTACCGGGAATATTCTCAATGTTGATGCGGGTAATCCAACCGCTTTCCCACGTTAGGAGACCGTATGCAGACACCTATTGATGCTAGCCTGATTGAACTAGAAAACAGTTCACATCGGCAGAATTTGGCCGAAGATTACGCAAGCCTGGGTATCCGTTTAGCCCGACGCAATATCAACATTGACCAGATCAAGAAACAGGTTGCCACCTTTAACGTGGCGATCCCAACATGGGGTGTGGCGACTGGCGGCACCCGCTTTGCTAGATTCCCCAACCCGGGCGACCCTCGCGACCTCTACGAAAAACTAGAAGATTGCGCCGTAGTTCAGCAGTTAGGTCAAAGTACACCTACACTTTCTCCTCATTTTCCCTGGGATGATGTGAGCGACTACAATGAGCTACGCGAGAGGGCGAACGCATACGGGCTGTCTTTTGATGCGGTTAACTCAAATACTTTTGCCGATCAACATGGCCAGCTTTCATACAAGTACGGTAGTTTGACGCACACAAATTCAGCGGTCAGATCCCAGGCCGTACAACACAATTTGGAATGTATAGAGAAAGGTATCCAACTCGGCTCTAAGGCGCTGACTGTCTGGATCGGCGACGGATCCAACTTTCCCGGGCAACAGGATTTCACCGCCAGCCTCGAGCGATACCTCGAAAGTATGCGCAAGATCTACGCCCGGTTGCCAGACGATTGGCAACTTTTTATAGAGCACAAACTGTACGAACCTGCTTTTTATGCAACGGTGATCCAGGATTGGGGTAGTAATTATCTGTGCGCGCAAGAATTAGGCAACAAAGCCAAATGTTTGGTTGATCTCGGTCACCACGCACCGACGGTCAACATTGAGATGATCGTCGCGCGCCTGATTCATTTCGAGAAGCTGGCGGGATTTCACTTTAACGACAGTAAGTACGGCGATGATGATCTGGATTCAGGCAGCATACAGCCGTTTCAACTTTTTCTAATTTTCAACGAACTGGTAGCGGCTGAGCTGCGTAATCAGCCTGGATTTTCCCCGTCGTACATGTTGGATCAGTCTCACAACGTCACTGATCCAATTGAAAGTCTCATGAACAGTGCTGGCAATCTACGCAAAGCCTACTGCCAGGCATTGCTGGTAGATCGCAGCCGGCTGGCTAGCGCGCAAAATGATAACGATGTCCTGCTCGCTCACAACACCCTTAAACAGGCATTTGAGACTGATGTTGAACCCATTGTTGCCAGTGCGCGGCTTGATTTCGGCGGTGCCATTGACCCAATCGAAACTTTTCGAGCAAGCGGCTATCGGTCGCGTAAGGCGAAGGCGCGACCACAACAACTGGCCAGTGGTTCAGGTATCGTCTAATGCACAAATTGGAACGCCAGCAACTCATTCTCCAGCAGATCGAGGGTAACGGGTTTCTCACCCTTGAATCATTGCGTGAGCAAACAGCAGCTTCCCTGCCAACGCTGCGCCGTGACGTCAATCAGTTGGCTAAACTCGGTAAGGTTCAACGCTGTCATGGTGGCGTTAAAGAACTGAATGGCCACGAGCCTGGAAAATTGGCAGGCAGTAAGTTCGAATACAGCAACGCTGTAAATCTAGCTGCAAAGCAAGCGATTGCTAGCTTTGCAGCAAGTTTGGTTGAAGAAGGTGAATCAATCATTATTAATGGTGGCAGCACCACATTTCAGATGGTCCACTATTTAAAAGGGATCAAGCTGGATGTGTTAACCAACTCTCTAATTGTGGCGAACTTCTTGTTCGAATTCAGCGTGTCAAGATTGCATATTCCAGGCGGGGAAATTTACCGAGACCAGCATTTGATTCTCAGTCCTTTTGAAGACGACACTATACGCAACTTCCATGCTTCCAAAATGTTCGTTGGTGCTCAAGCTGTGCGCAAGTCTGGTGCGTTAGAAGTAGATCCCCGACTGATTCAGTCTGAGAAAAAACTCATGGCACAGGCAGAGCAACTGGTGCTTTGTGTGGACTCTAGCAAATTTGATAAACCCGGAGCGCTGATTCTTGCCGAACTTGATGCATTTGATCTAATCATTACTGATAACGGGCTGAGCCCAGAGGCGCGCTCCTGGCTGCAAGACTCAGCGGTTGAAGTGAAAGTAGTTTCTGTTGACGACACCCGGTAGGCAAACTATGCAGCCCCTTCACAGCCTGCACAATACGCTCACATTGGCAGAATTTCAGTATGGAGGTGTCGAGCC
>QIGT01000349.1 GCA_003230835.1 Gammaproteobacteria bacterium | reverse complement strand
TTAGACAATGGGCTCAGAAGGGCCTGTTGTCAGCTCAAACCACTGCAGGCGGCCATCGACGCTTTTTGCGTTCAGAGGTCGAGCGGTTTGCGCGGGAGAAAGGCATGACAGTGCCTGGAAGCCACCCATCTGTCTTGGTTGTAGATGACGATCGTCAGCTCAATAACTATTTAGTCGCTTTGTTGCAAACCAGTGTTGAAGGTTTGCAAGTCCATCATGCTTTCGATGGGTTTGAAGCTGGGCGTTTGGTACAGCAACATCGACCCGAAGTGGTGTTGCTCGATATCATGATGCCAGGTATGGATGGCGTACAAGTTTGTCGCTCGATCAAACAAGACGACAATACTCGGCACGCCGTAGTTATTGGTATGACAGGTCATCACACAGCAGAACTAGAACACCGGGTAATAGAAGCCGGTGCTGCTGTTCTACTGAAAAAACCATTTTCGACAGAAGAACTTCTCGATCATTGTGGATTCACCTCGCTCGCAACTTAATTTTGTACCTAGCGCGCAATGGAGATCGTCATGTACGCAGAAAGAGCTGAGCAAGTAGTCGACAACAACGAAATAAACGAATGGTTTCAAATTGAAAAACCTATTCCCGAACCTGTAGTAAAGAAGCCTCTCAGTGCGCCGTCGAAAAGACTTCGCGAAATGGGTGATGCCACAGATATGTATCTGGGTGAGATAGGCCGAGCAGAGCTGCTGTCTGCAGATGAAGAAAAAGTTTTGGCACGTCGAGTGCAAAAAGGCGACATGCAAGCTCGCGGCATGATGATTGAAGCTAACTTACGCCTGGTTGTGAAAATAGCCCGACGCTACTTGAACCGCGGATTGCCATTGTTGGATCTTATCGAAGAAGGGAATCTGGGTTTGATTCGAGCAGTAGAAAAATTCGATCCAAAGAAAGGCTTTCGTTTTTCTACTTATGCCACCTGGTGGATTAGACAAGCGGTTGAACGCGGGCTGATGAATCAAGCGAAAACCATTCGCTTACCCATACACATTGCAAAACAGCTGAATTCTTATTTACGTGCTGAGCGAGAGCTTGCACAAAAACTTGACAGTGAACCGACGCCTGAAGACGTTGCAGTATTGTTAGGTAAGCCTATCGCTGATGTTCGCCGTTTAATGGAAATGGCAGAAAATATTAACTGTACGGAAATTTCTGTGCTTGAGCCTGAGCGCGGTAGCTGGGATACCATCGGCAGTGAAACCGAAGATGACCCTTGGCAAATGGTGCAAAGTGATCAACTCAAGCAGCACATCGGCAAATGGTTAGATCAATTGCCGGAAAAGTCATATGACGTTATTTGTCGACGCTTTGGTTTGCGTGGCCATGACATCACCACGTTGGAAGAAGTAGGCAAGGCCATTGGTCTGACCCGAGAACGTGTACGTCAAATTCAAGTGGATGCCTTAAAATCTTTACGCGGAATGCTTGCGGAGGATGGTTTTGAGCGAGATGCGGTTATTATGTAGTAAATTATAACGGACCTTCAACGTGACCCAACCTAGCCTTGATTCTGCTCGTATCACATTCATCGGCTTAGGCGTCATGGGCTATCCCATGGCGCGACACCTAGCCGACGCTGGCCACACGGTGACGGTCTACAACCGCAGCGCGCAGCGTGCACAGAACTGGTTGGCCGAAATGGCCAACACAACCACGCAAATACACTCGGCTGATACGCCCAAAGCTGCCGCTCACGATGCAGATTTTGTTTTGCTGTGTGTGGGAAATGATGACGATGTACGGGCTGTCACCTTGGGTGAGTGTGGCGTCCTGGCGAGTATGACTGCAGGAAGTTTATTGATAGACCATACCACGGCGTCGCAACAACTGGCCCTGGAATTAGGCAAGGCGTGTCATGAAAAGGGGGTTGGTTTCCTCGATGCGCCGGTATCAGGCGGCCAGGCGGGCGCAGAAAATGGCATGCTGACCGTGATGGTCGGGGGGAGCAAGGATGATTTCAGTCGAGCTGAACCTATCATGGCTTGTTATGCAAAGAAAAGTGCACGCCTAGGTGATGTTGGATCCGGTCAGCTAACCAAGATGGTTAATCAAATCTGTATTGCAGGTATATTGCAGGGTTTAGCAGAAGGTATTCACTTTGCCCAAGCCGCTGGTTTAGATGTAGATCAGGTGGTGGAGGTTATTTCTCAAGGCGCAGCCCAATCTTGGCAGATGCAGAACCGGGCACAGAGTATGGCTCAAGATCAATTCGATTTTGGCTTCGCGGTAGATTGGATGCGCAAAGATCTAGACATTGTGCTACGTACCGGGCGTGAGCTTGATACGCAGCTTCCCATGACTGCCTTGGTTGATCAATTCTATGCCGATGTGCAAAACATGGGAGGAGGGCGTTGGGATACGTCTAGCTTGTTAAGGCGACTCACCCCGATTGCTGCGCATTCTGGCCAAGAATTAGCTAAGTTCTAGCGTTTTGCCAGTTCTACAAAGTCGCGTTGTGCAGGGCCTTTGTATAATTGTCGTGGTCGACCGATTTTGTACGGTGCACCAATCATCTCGTTCCAGTGGGCGACCCAGCCCGGAGTTCGTCCAGTGGCGAAGATCACGGTAAACATCTCGGCAGGAATGCCGATGGCTTTGAGGATAATGCCAGAGTAGAAGTCGACATTAGGGTATAACCGTTTGCTGACGAAGTACTCGTCTTCCAAGGCAATTTTCTCTAAACGTTGAGCCATTTGCAGGGTTGGATTGTCTTCGACACCCAACTCGGCAAGCACCTCACGGCAAGTTTGTTGCATGACTTTCGCGCGAGGGTCGTAATTTTTATACACACGATGGCCAAAACCCATGATGCGGAAGGGGTCGTCTTTGTCCTTGGCTTTTTTAATGTACTTGTCGATGTTATCGACGGTGCCAATTTCATCCAACATGTTCAGTACTGCTTCATTGGCGCCGCCGTGAGCGGGCCCCCACAGCGCAGCAATACCTGCCGCGATACAAGCGAAAGGGTTTGCACCGGTTGAACCGGCGAGACGTACAG
>QIGT01000258.1 GCA_003230835.1 Gammaproteobacteria bacterium | reverse complement strand
GTAAAACACAACACGAGCTTGAGAATCTACGTAAGGCCAGTGAAATTGGAGTACAAGGTCATCTGGCAGCAGCTGCCGCGTTTACCGCTGGCGCCAGCGAATACGAAACCCATATGGCCTATCTACTGGCATCGAAACAATCTGAAGCCGAGTTACCCTACTCTAATATCGTCGCCCAAAATGAACACGGCAGCGTCTTGCACTACCAACTGCAACAGCGTGATCCTGCAAATGAGCTGCGGAGTTTATTGATAGATGCTGGTGGCAGTTTCGCCGGCTACGCCAGCGACATCACCCGCACATATGTCGCCGCGGGTTCACAACATCAGCTTTTTCGTGACCTCCTCGAAGCCATGCAAACCCATCAAGATCAGCTCTTGAACAGTATTCAACCAGGAACAACCTACGCAGATTTACATACTCAAATGCACCAACAGCTATGCGCTCTACTGGTTTCTGCTGATCTGGTCACTTGCACTGCCGAGGAAGCTTTCGATACTGGTGTTAGTGAAATTTTTTGCCCACATGGACTCGGTCACTTATTGGGCATTCAAGTTCACGATGTGGGTGGCCATCAGGCCGACGAGCTTGGCAATCTAGCCTTGCCGCCAGCAAACTACCCTGCTTTGAGATTCACCAGGCAAGTTGAAGAGAACTACACCTTTACCATCGAGCCTGGACTTTACTTTATTCAATCTCTATTGGAGTCCCACCAACATGCACCCATCAATTGGAAATTGGTGGCAAAATTATCACCCTACGGAGGCATTCGTATTGAAGACAACGTCCGGGTACTCGCTCATGGAATTGAAAACATGACACGGGACGCCTGGCGAAAATATGACCCCACCTGAAGAATCTCAAATGCAACTGACGCCTGCTCGACTGTTTGCCAATCCACCTTTAGCCGGTACCACTCCTAGCGCCTTCAAATTCTCCCCAGATGCAGATTGCTTGTTTTTTCGCCGCGCAGCAGCAGATGACCGACAACGGTTTGATTTGTGGAAAGTTGATGCCAGTTCAGGAGAAAAATCACTCTACATCGACGCCAGATCATTACTTCATACCAGCACTGATATCACTGATCTAACCGACGCTGAGCGTGCAGAACGTGAACGCAAGCGACAATTTAGTCACGGTATCACCGACTATTTTTGGCGTTCAAACCACCACCAGCTGATTGTCATCATCGATGGTCAGGCATTCCTAATTGACACCCAACGAGAAGACTCTCAATCACAACAGCTGTGCCCTGCAGGCAGTCGCCAAAGTGGTTTTCAGTGTTCCCCCCGGGGCAGCTATTTAAGTTACGTGCGGTCAAATAATCTGTATATCTGTGATTTTGCCGGTAACGAAACCCGACTAACAACCGACGAGGACCCACTGTTATGCAATGGGCTGCCAGATTTCTTAGCTGCGGAGGAGATGCATAGGTTTGAAGGCCATTGGTGGAGTCAGGACGAAACCTATCTGGTTTACTGCAAAGTGGATGAATCTCCAGTTAAACCCAGCTTCCGTATGGAAGTAGATGCTACGGGCGCTCGCACGATTGAGCAACGATATCCACACGCCGGTGAGCCTAACCCTAGTGTCGAATTGTGGCACGTTGATCTAACCACAAGTACGCACAAACGAATTTGGCAAAGTGATGACCAAACCGAATACCTAGCCAGAGTTTTGTGTAGCCACGGTGAGATCATCATCCAAACTCAAGACCGTCGCCAACAACGTTTGGACATCATGCGCTATGCAGAATCTGCTGAATCTTGGCAACTCATACATCAGCAGCACTCAGACACGTGGATAAACCTGACCGACGATCTTAGATTCATCGACGACGGCTGCATTCTATATAGCAGCGAACAGGAAGGTACCCGCAAACTGTACACGTTAACCTTTGATGCAAAACAATCTACCACTCAAGCATTAACCGGACCGCAACACATTAACCGTGTCCTGCATGCCTCCAACAAATGCGCATACGCCATGGGCTGGGACACGGATGCCAGTCAAAACCACTTGTACAAACTAGACTTTGTCGAAAGCCGCTACGAGCAAATCACTGCGTCTGTAGGCTGGCATGAAGTCATCATCTGCGCCACTCACAACCTCTATCTAGACCGTGTGAGTAATGCAACCCAACCTGAGGAAATTTCCCTTCACTGTCTTTCCCACGACAAAACTACGCAGCAAATATTTACTGAAAACATCGATAAAGATCACCCCTACGCCCCTTATCTGCACAATCACGTCACCTCAATTTATGGTCAGTTTCCAGCGCAAGACGGACAAGTACTCTACTACCGCCTCACGCCACCCAGTCATATAGAAGGACAGCATGCCACGCTCGTATATGTCTATGGTGGACCCGGCGTACAGAAGGTGCGTCGAGAATGGAGCCCATTAATGGTGCAACTGTTCGCGCAGAACGGCTTTGGCGTATTAGAGATAGACAACCGTGGATCAAGCAACCGCGGCAGCCAGTTTGAAGCCCCACTGTATAAAGCCATGGGCAGCATAGAAGTTGTCGATCAAGTGGCCGGGCTAAGCATCCTGACCGATCATGCCTGGGCAGACCTAAGCCGTGTCGGTATCTACGGGCACAGCTATGGTGGCTATATGAGCCTAATGTGCCTGACTCAGGCGCCACAGGCCTTCAAGGCTGGTGTTGCGGTTGCCCCTGTCAGTGATTGGGCATTATATGATTCACACTACACTGAGCGTTACATGGGCTTACCCGATGAAAACGTAAGCGCTTACCACAATGCAAATGTACTGTCGCACTTAGACAAACTTAGCCAACCACTACTACTGATGCATGGCATGGCTGATGACAACGTGTTATTCACCCACTCAACCATGATCATGTCAAAATTGCAGCATCTAGGTAAACCATTTGAACTGATGACCTACCCATTCCATGCAAGAAACAGAAATATCGATTCACCGTTTCGACATGATCCTCGACTTTTTTGAGCGTCACCTCACTTAACCTAACCGAGCCTAACCCTTGAGCAAAAATATGCCCCTCACGATTCGAGCAGCAAATCTCAGCGACTTACAATTTATTCAAGACTGCAACGTTGCGATGGCCGCAGAAACTGAAGACCTTGGCCTAAACGTAGAAAAGCTATGCCAAGGCATTTGTTACATTTTCGAGCACAAAGATGAAGGGTTTTATCTTATTGCCGAGCGTGCAAACCAACCGGTTGGCACCCTCATGGTCACCTTCGAATGGAGTGATTGGCGAAACGGTAGATTCTGGTGGATTCAAAGTGTATTTGTTACTCACGCAGCACGTCGCAGCGGTGTCTACCGGGCACTACACCAACAAGTAAGAGACTTAGCCA
>QIGT01000150.1 GCA_003230835.1 Gammaproteobacteria bacterium | reverse complement strand
AACGAGGGATAATCAGCGTGCCGTATTTGAGACGCGAATAATGAAGTCTTTGACGCGGCTAAAACTCTGTAAACCTTGCAATTGGGTTTTCAGTTCAGGGAGTAAGAAACGTAGACGCGTCGCTGCTGAGGCACTGCGACACAGTAGGTCAGCGCGCTCACCACGAATGTCAGTCACTTCAACTTCATGACGCAATGGGGGTTCGAGAAGTGCTTGCAGTTCTGCACTCCACTGTTTTTGATTTGATGATGTTTTAAGTAGACGTTGTAAGGGAGTAAATCGACTGTGGCCTTCGTTAAGCAGATCATCTATCTTATGGTTCGACACTTGCTGACTCGATATGCGACAACGGCCGATCAGCTTAGGCCCATTGTATATTGTGTACAACAGATCCTAGCTCACAGAAGAGGAGCAATCGAGCTGAACTGGCTCAATCTGAACAGGCGCAAAAAGCACCGGCGCGTCTGGCACGTAAAGAACGTGCATATATGAAAATAATTCTGCTAAGAAATGGCGGGTTTAACCGTGCCCTACAATTGAGTCGGCGGAGTTTAGCGCTCGGTGGCACTTTGGCGTTGGTCGGGCTTTGTGTGGTCACGTTGTGGTTCACATCCATTGTGCAGTCCGGTCAAATCGATGCCCAGGTGGTGGAGCAGTGGCGGGCTAAGCTCGCGAATCAGCGAGAATTAGTGGTGGGGTTAGAGCAAAAAAGCCAAGCGCAAAGTGCAGCAGTGGGTAAACAGTTAGCCCAAATGCAGGCTCGACTCATGCGCATGGAAGCCATCGGTGCACATTTAACCGAGTCGGCAGATTTAGGTGGTGATGAGTTCGATTTTGGCAATCCACCGGCACAGGGTGGCCCGGTTCACGGTGCGCAAACTACGTTAGCCTGGCAAACCTTAGAATACGAGCTGACGCAGTTGTCGAGTCAGCTGAAACGACGCGAAACCGAGCTGAACATTCTAGATTCGGTACTGGTCAGTCGAGATATAGAAGCCACCTCGCAAGTTCGCGGTCGCCCAGTGACTTGGGGGTGGGTTTCCTCCCCTTTTGGTAAGCGAGTTGATCCTCTGACGGGTAAAATCGCGTGGCACAATGGCCTCGATTTTGCCGGTCGCGACGGCTCTGACGTCATTGCTGTGGCCAGTGGTGTTGTGACCTTTGCAGGCGAGCGCTCGGGGTATGGCAAATTGGTTGAAATTAGTCATGCTGATGGCCTTGTAACGCGCTACGCACACCACAAAGCACTGGTTGTTAGTGTTGGCGAAGTAGTTAAGAAAGGTGAAAAAGTCGGCATTATGGGCAGTACAGGCAGATCTACAGGTCCTCATGTCCACTTTGAGGTGGTTAAAAATGGACGTACGGTTGATCCAGCGAAGTATGTAGCCGGTCGATCCTGAAAACGCGTCACTTCAGTTCTGGCTAACATAGTTTTTAAAGCGATCTTTCTTCCTTTGTCTCCGCCCCCCTTGTCTGAGTACAATGCCGCCTTTGAAATTGAATACCCCTCCTAAATGGCAAATTTTCTCACTCGTATTATGGGCACCAAGAACGGCCGCGAACTCAAGCGTATGCAAAAAGTCGTGGAACGTATCAACAAGCTTGAAGAACAGTTCGACTCCGCTACAGACCTAGTCGCCTGTACCCAGGGTCTACGGGACAAGCTGACGCAGGGGCAATCGATCGATGAGGTCTTACCCGAAGCCTTTGCCGCGGTACGCGAGGCGGCGAAAAGAACTAAGGGTATGCGTCACTTTGATGTGCAAATGATAGGCGGTATCACCCTCCATGAAGGCCGCATTGCAGAGATGCGTACCGGCGAAGGTAAGACCTTGATGGCGACACTGGCGGCGTACTTGAACGCGATAAGTGGCGAAGGGGTGCACATTGTTACAGTCAACGACTACCTTGCGCGGCGTGACGCAAACTGGATGGCGCCTATTTACGAAGCCCTAGGCATGCAAGTTGGCGTGGTGCAGTCCAATCAAGATCCGCTTGAAAAACGCAGCGCTTATGCAGCGGACATTACCTATGGCACCAACAATGAATTCGGTTTCGACTATCTACGCGACAATATGGCATTTACCTTGGAGGATCGTTTTCAGCGCGGTTTGAATTTCGCCATCATCGATGAAGTAGACTCGATTTTAATCGACGAAGCGCGCACGCCGCTGATTATATCCGGGGCGTCTGAAGAGAGCACAGTCCTGTATAAAACCATGAACAAGCTGGCGCCTAAGTTAGAGCAGCAAGAGTTCCATGAACAGTTGCGTATGCCTGGGGAAGAAGAAATCGCGCCTACCGCTGATTTCATGGTCGACGAGAAAAACCGTCAAGTAGAACTTACCGAATTAGGTCACCAAAAAATCGAGGATGAGCTGAATAAGTTGGGCTTGCTTGACACTGGAGACAGTCTTTACTCGGCAACGAACCTCAATCTTCTGCACCATATGCAAGCTGCACTGAAGGCTCATGCACTGTTTAAACGTGACGTCGACTATATGGTGGCCGACGGTGAAATTGTCATAGTGGACGAACACACAGGTCGTGCCATGCCGGGTCGAAGGTGGTCGGAGGGCATCCACCAAGCGATCGAAGCGAAAGAAGGCGTGGAAATTCAGAGTGAAAGCCAAACCATGGCGTCGACTACTTTCCAGAATTATTTTCGTATCTATAACAAATTGTCAGGCATGACCGGAACCGCAGATACGGAAGCGTTTGAGTTCAGACAAATTTACGGTTTGGACGTGGTTGTCATTCCGACGAACTTACCGATGGTTAGGGATGATGAGAATGACCTCATCTATCTGACCATTGCAGATAAATTTGATGCCATAGTAGAAGACATTACCGCGCGCACGCAAAACGGTCAGCCGATACTGGTCGGCACGGCGTCGATCGAATCCTCAGAATTATTGTCTGGCGAACTCACCAAACGCAAGATCCAACACAGCGTACTGAATGCAAAACAACATGAGCGAGAGGCCGATATTATTGCCGATGCAGGCATGCCTGGGGTGGTGAC
>QIGT01000497.1 GCA_003230835.1 Gammaproteobacteria bacterium | reverse complement strand
CCGGTGCCACGGGAAGACTTGGCTCGGGTTGTGGGGCAGGGGGTGTCGGTGGATTTGTTGATTGAGGACATTCAGGCTGAGTTGCAACAACGCCCTTACGAACTAGTTGCGGTTGCCGACGGTTGGCTGATGCGGACGCGGGTGCGATTTGCCGATGCTATCCGCGTGGCGGCGGATGTGGGTGACCAACTGACGGATTTGAATGAGTTCGAGATCGCGGTGTTGGCAGCTATCGCTTATCACCAGCCGCTGACCCGGGACGGGTTGAAGGATATCTTCGGCAAATACATCAGCCGTGATCTGATTGGGAGGTTGCGGATGCAAGAGTTGATAGCAACCGGTCCGCGCAGTCCGAGGGCAGGGGCGCCGTATACCTACGTCACCACGCGGAAGTTCCTGGTGGCGTTCGGGATGGAGAGCCTGCGGGACTTGCCCGATCGGGAGGGGTTGGTCGATGCGGGGATGGCAGGTTGAATTCGAGGCACCGGCTTAGGGGATAGGATGGCGGGACAAACCTACTTCGTCATCATGTTAAAAAGAGCTCGTTTGGGTGACATGTCCGTTTTAACGTGTTAAGAAAAAGTCAAATAATTAACATATCGAGCAAGTCATGTTAAAACCCACCTACGACATCCAACCGCTGCCACCCAGTGTTGATTTCGACACTGTGCCTATACTTAAGGCTTTAGCGCGCGCCAACCGCGCGTTGGCTGAGCTGAAAGGTCGTGCAGCGACCATCCCAAACCAGAACATCCTGATTGACACGCTTGCTTTGCAAGAAGCCAAGGCAAGTTCGGAAATTGAGAATATTGTCACCACCCAGGATGATCTGTTTCAAGCAGATCTTTTTCCGGAAGGCCCAGGTAGTGCGGCCGCAAAGGAAGTGGCGCTTTATCGCGATGCGCTGAAGCTTGGTTTTGACCGACTTAGCGAGACCAAGGGGCTAATTACCAACAGCACGTTGATCGCGATGTTCCAGCTATTGAAGCAACACGATGGAGGGTTTCGCCAAACGCCCGGAACGGCGCTCAAGAACGAAGCAAGTGGTGAAATCATTTTCGTGCCGCCACAGGATGCCCGTGAGATCGTCAGCCTGATGGCCGACCTAGAGCACTACATCAACGCTGAGAATGGGGACGGGTTGGACCCGCTTATTCGTATGGCGCTCATCCATCACCAATTTGAGAGCATTCACCCTTTTCCGGACGGCAACGGCCGGCTTGGGCGGATCCTGAATGTTCTGTATCTGGCGCGAACTGGGTTGCTCGACATCCCTGTGCTCTATTTGAGCCGCCATATCACGCAAAACAAGGACACCTATTACAGGTTGCTGCAGGCTGTCCGAGCCGGGAATGCCTGGGAAGAGTGGGTGCTGTTCATGCTTGAAGCAGTCGCTGAAACCTCGGGCGCAACCTTGCGATTGGTCGAAGGCATTCGCCAGCAGATGTCAGACACCAAGGCACAATTGCGAGCTGAACTCCCGAAACTCTACTCCCAGGACTTGCTCAATAACCTCTTCCGCCATCCTTATACGCGTATCGATTATGTTGTGCAGGATCTTGGAGTCTCACGGCAAACAGCTGCCAAGTATCTGGATGAACTTGCTGACAAGGGGTTTGTTGAGAAGGTTCAGGCAGGCCGGAACAACTATTTTGTCAACGCAAAGTTGGTGGCTTTGTTTTTGGACGTTGCGGTCAGTAACTCTTGAAGGGCTTCTCGTTGGCCTCCGACAGTTGAGGATATTCTGGGTTTGTCGCGCCTCTTATGAATTTTGCAACAAACTAGAAATCCCAACGGAAAGGGTGACATATTTTGGTGCAAATATCAGATGCGATACGATTGCCCAGATTGGATTCAATATCGGCGACTAAACTGCCGATCGATACCTGTCATCCGAAGCCTCCAGGTGGCGAGCTGGCTGCTGATACCAAATGCTTCTGCAATTTGATCATCATCAAGACCTCGCTTTCGCAAGCTTGCCAGACCATCGCGAGGAGCCAACATAGCGCCAGATAGCCAATCGGCTTCATCTTCGAGATCTTTAGGATAGTCGCTCAGGAGCAGAAGACCATTTTCGAACTCATCAACACGGCTCGGTTTATGTTTCAGCTCAAGATGTGCCCATTCATGCATAATAGTGTTTGCTTGCCTTGCAGCAGGGCGAGTGTTGTTGACAACAATGATAGTGCAGTCACCTTCCTTAATTGTAACGGCGTCCCAGCTATCGGGGTCAGAGACGGTCAGTTGGGTAAGGTGTGAAAGATCAAATTCTGGCACATCTTCGGGCGCCCAAACAAGACAGCCCGTAGATTGCACAAGCGCTTTTGGATCAATCGCATTGTCATTGCGTATGCCTAATCGAATTCTTGTATCGAGCGACAATCGCTCAGCATGCGCCTTAAACCCCCTACGCATCTGATCAAAGTTCTTCTCGAGCGATGATTGCGTTTTGAACAGCTACTATCATTGCACCTAGGGCAGTTGCCGTCGCAACCGATGTCGTGTTTTTCTTGCGCATATGGACGGTGGGGCGCGGTCTAATGGAGCGATCTGCTTGGATACCCAAGAAAAGGGCAGGGTCCTCTCCTAACCACGCACAGATTTTTGCAAAGGTCCCGAGGTCTGGTACGTGTCCGTTTTCTATCCGTGATAATGTAGCTGAACTCACGCCAATTTCTGCTGCAGCGGCTCTAACGCCGTTAGGGCCACGATGCTCAACAATGCGAGCGCCGAGTTGTTGAATCTGAAGACTCATTCTTTCTCCCAAGACGTACGTTGACTCTGTGATTGTTCTGTCTTACATCTGAGACAGTTGTCGTTACATGGCCGATACGTCTCTTATGTGAGACATTGAATCATGTGGATGCTCGCACGTCAAGTCTGACGTTGGGTTTTGGCGCGTTTAGGTAAGAAAATAAGGCTAAATGAGATGGGCGGAGATCGAAAAAGTTCGGAGCCACTAAGGTCAACCTGCTCAAAGATAAGGCGGACAGCATTCTGGGCTATTCTGCTCCCAGGCTCATTGAA
>QIGT01000289.1 GCA_003230835.1 Gammaproteobacteria bacterium | reverse complement strand
CTCTTTCCTGCTCACCATCTCTTTCCTGCTCACCATGAAGCAGACGTTTAAAGCCATTCGCCAGATACGCTCTATCGTCACGACCAAGACCGTTCACATAATCTCGGAACTTGGGTTTTTCAAACATTGAAATCATGGAAGAACGTGAAACGATTTTCACAATGTCATCTAAAACTTGCCCTTGTTTACCAAAACTTGTCTCAGCTAAGGCGGTGGAAGCAAATTCGGCCAGCTTACCCACATTGTGCTTCTTGCCAATTTTAACCATATCTTCGTGTTCAAAACCGCCTGGGTAGCGGTGTAAAAATACACTCTCTGCTGCTCGTAGTTTCTTTAAATTCATACCTTCACTGACCCCATCGTATCAAGCAACTGGCATCATGAACGCAAAGCTAGCCGGTGTGAATACTCTATTGATGAGCAGGTGTTCTGCGCGGATTTCGATTGTCTTTCTCTGATATTTATAGGGACTTGCGATAGTCGCAGTCGAGGGGTTTCGATAACTTCTTCGCCATAGCTTCACCGATGGGGCGCTTGTTGTGCTCCACGTCAACCAGATCCGCCGTTACGAATCCGGTAGCACGACCGCCACTGAATGCGCTAAAGAAGATTGCGCGGGCGCTAAGCGTCAGTTTAGATTTGTTGGTGTTTGTCGAAGACGAGTGCGGCCCCGAGACTTTGGAGATTACTCGCGATGTCGCCAAGAGTTTATTTAGCGTAAAAAGCAACATAGCTGAGATTTTGAAAAATAGATAACGATATATATCAGGGGATTATTAAAGCCACTCGCCCCTATCCTGTCGCCCTAGAACATTCATGATCTCGACGGTATCACCAACAACGCGATAATAAATCGTATCGACACCGCACACGCTAGCCCTGTAACCTTCATGAATATGTTCAACCGCTTGGTACAAATACGGTTGCTCTGCAAGGATTTCGAAATGGTCAAAAAATGCGCTGTAATATTCATCGGCGGCGGCCTCGCCATGCTTACGAACACCCCAACGATATATTCTAAATAAATCTTCTTCCGCGTCTGGCGTAAGCCTATAGTTCCCCATCAGCGCGTATTCTAGTTTTAAACCCTGCAAGGATTTCGTCACGGTCTTTATCAACAAAACCGTTCTGCTCAGCCGACTTTTCAGATGCAATTAGCTTGGCGCGGATATAGTCAATTTCATCCATACGTAATTGTTTTTCCCGCAAGGCTTCGCGGATCAATTCACTGTCCGTCCCGTAGTTGCCTGTTGCTATTTGTGCTTGTATCCAACTTTCCTGTTGGTCGGTCACAGTGATACTTTTTTTTACCATTGGCATAAGAAATCCTCCAAAAACAAGTGAGATATCATGCTATTTTATCCTACTACGAATTCGTATCTCTTGAAATATGATTTTTTGCTTTCGGTTTTGTCTGTCTGTTCGTAGGGAACCCCCAAGGCCAATGAGGCAGATCGAACGCATCCAGCAACTGCCCCACACCAAGCAGCGCTTCGTCACTGAGATGCTCGATACTGTTATTCAGCAGGTGTCGTAGTGGTTAGCCATTACTTTTAAAAGCAGAGAGGACTACGTAAATATTGAGCGCAGCCCCTAGCAGACCGATCCACACCCCCAGTGTGTCAATAAGCAAGTAACAACCGATTGAAATAACTACCAAAACCAACTGAGTTTTACTTAGCCCAATCACAACACTCGCCACACACATCGCGCACCTATTATAATAAGTATTTATATGGGAGAAATACCTTGGAGCTAGAAGGGAAAGTTGTCGTCATTACAGGAGGAAGCGGCGGAATTGGACGCGCCATGGCCAGTGCGTTTTTAGAAAACGGCGCGAAAGCCATCATGCTCGCTGATCTCAACGAGGAAAATGTTAACGCAACTGCCGCTGAACTTGGCTGCGATGCCACTGCCTGCAATGTCACTGATGAACGCCAAGTGATTGCTCTAGTCGAGGCGACCTTAGCTAAACACGGCCAAATAGATTTGTTTTGTTCTAATGCTGGCGCAGGCGGTGTTGGCCTGCTCACGGATGCTACCAACGAAGTTTGGCAACAACAGTGGGAACTGAACGTCATGTCGCACCTATACGCAGCGCGAGCCGTGTTGCCTCACATGATCGAGCGTGGTGCAGGCTATTTGTTGAATACCGCATCTGCTGCGGGCTTGTTAGCTGCCATTGGCTCAGGACCTTATACGGTAACCAAGGCTGCAGCGATTAAATTTGCTGAGTTCGTTTCAATTACCCACGCAGACGATGGCATTACGGTGTCTGTGTTATGTCCGCAAGGGGTAAATACCGCCATGGCCCCTCGCAGTCTCGGCGACGGCCAAACCGATGGAATTATTGAGCCTGAACAGTTGGCAAACACCGTGGTTGAGACCCTACGTGAAGAGCGCTTCTACGTGTTACCTCACCCTGAAGTGGAACAATATGTACGACGCAAAGGCGACAACATCGATCGGTGGTTGGTGGGCATGCAACGCCTGCGGCGCTCTTCGTTAGAAGGCGCCGAATAAGGAGAAGGCACCGAGTAAGTTACTCGGCATCAGGTATCGAGTGCGCGTTCAATAATGAGTGCGATGTGCTGTCTGTGTGCTTGTGTTTCCACATTGCTTCGACGTCGCTTATTACCCATCATGTCGCTCACTTGGTTCAACTGATAAATAGCTGAAGAGCGCGCGACATTATCCACCTCACTACCGGTCGGCGCCGCAATTGCAGCGAGACGTTTGATATACTCAACCTGCAGATTCTGGCGCACCGTATTCACGTTACTTGATTTGTCAGCGTCAAATACTGCTGCGGTTAAATCGACCATCATACCGGCAACCGAGTATTCGTTACCGTACAACCGTGAATCGGTGATGCGGCGCAACACCACCGGGTGCAACAGCCGGTCAAGTACTGCGGTTTGTGTACCTCCCCATGCGCTGTGCAACTTTGGATCTTCTGACTGACCCATGAAGTCAAAGCCTCGCCGTTGAGCTTGCAGATGCGCATACAAATCTTTACTACCTAAAACC
>QIGT01000198.1 GCA_003230835.1 Gammaproteobacteria bacterium | reverse complement strand
GCACGTCCCAGCGGGGACGTCCCAGTCAGCCAACACGTTTGAGTCTGGCTCCACCCTTCCCATGGCGGCGGCAGAACGACTGTGCTGTGACACCAGGATCATTCCCGTCATTGAAGGCGAAGCCGGTGAAGTACTGGATATAGGCCGAAAGACGCGCACTATTACTACCGCTATAGCGCGAGCTTTAAATAGTCGGGATAAAGACTGCTGCCGCTTTCCCGGGTGTACCCACACACAACACTTACAAGGGCACCACATTCAACACTGGGCGCACGGTGGCAAAACCAGTCTCGATAACCTTGTGTCGTTATGTTGCGGCTTGGACAGTGCCATGGTTGCCCTTTACCGGCAGGTGCCGGAAAGGGAGGCAATCATGGTCGATCCATCAACAGTCCAAATCACCGGAACCCTGGCAGATCACCGTCGAGGATTGTGGGATGCACTTCTTGCAGTGGGGTACTCGCCACGGAATAACTTCATCCATCTCACCGAGAAAGTGTTCTCGGCGCGTCGTCTTGCGAAAGCGTTCGAAACCATTATCTGCGAGAGTTTTCTGGCGCATTCTTGTTTACCCCAAACGGTTTACGTCGATAAGCCGTATTATAAACTACTCAATGATTAAATCAGAGGTTCCCTAAACTAAAACATCATGTTCGCGGCCCATTTTGGCAATGGATTCACCATGGCTTGAACCTTGCCTGCATGCTTTTGAGCTATAAGTTGGAATGGATTTTCCATATTAGAATTATCGTAAAGTAATACAGTGTCCGTTAAGCTTGCAGCTGCCTTTACATTCTCCCGAGTTCTTGGAAGGCGCGACAGCACTTTATCTGTTGGTACATTGTGCCCACCCTTCGATACACGCTGTTTAACACGCGCCTCGTTCAGGCCTTCATTTACATGAATGTAGATCAGGTTGATTTCATAGCCTTGCTGCTTTGCGTGCTCTACCAAACCGATTTTTGAAGGGTGTGAAAACACCGTTTCGTATACGAATGACATACCTTCATCAATATAGCGCTGCAACAACATCATCGCAGTTTGTGCCGCTGCATAGCTTTCGTTTTCCGGACTCTCTGGTGACATCGATTTGGCAATGACGTCGGCATTGACTAACAACGTACCCAGTGGCGCCAATACTTGTTCGTAGTAAGTCGACTTGCCGGCGCCATTGCCACCAGACAGTATCCATAACTGCTTGTGCTCAAGTTCACTCATTGTCGTTTAACCGGTCCGTGGCGCTACGACGAATTCACCATCAACAAACTCTCCATACCGCTGTGAGCCATTTGCCGTCGTTTCACGAATGAAATCTGGATTCGAGGGATCAGTGTCGTAAATAAACTCGGAATGAATGGCGTTACCAAGTGTGCCGGAGCTTCGTGATTTCTCAAGTGCGGAATGCGCCTGATCTACCGACACAACTGCGGTTGGCTCCATCGTGACATTAATGGTCGCGTTGTTAGCGAGCAGTGCATATATTTCACGATCGCCGATTTTAGTTGCCATCCAGCGTCCAATTTCCGCCCAATACTCGATCTGTTTTGGGATACTTCGATGTTCTAGCGCAGCATGTTGCGCTGCAATTTGGTACAGGCTCGCACGTAGACGAAGCGGTTTCGGGGCTGTGCTCTGCTTAGAGTTTTCATCAATAGAATCAACAGTATCCTGCGCATTGTTAACTCGTTTAATAGTCATATTTCTACCGCTCCTCAGTGTAGCAATGTGTATAAAATATTGCATTATGCTACATTTTGCAGCAGATAGAAACTAGATTCTAACCATATACAAATATCAATGTACGTACTATGAGTACTAACGAGTTCCCAACTGAAACCGAATGGGTGATCAACATCACAGAGAGTATGCCTCTCTGTCGATTCGACTATTTGTTTCATCGTTATCAAAACGGTAGTCCTAACCACCAAGCAATCGTTCGTAATCTGGTGTGGTGCGTATGCAGCAATGCTCATTTTTGCAGATGATGCTACGACGCCAGGTACCTTTGAAGATTGCGCGCGGTAGATGTATCACAAATACACCAAGCTGAATGTACCCACTTGGATTAGAGCGCGTGCCAAACCGGGGGCAAGGTTTAGGGTTTGAATAATTGTGTTTAGTCTCGGTCAACATGACGACCCAACAAACAACTGGAGCCTATCAACTTCGCATTAACCTTTTTGGCGTCAGCCCACCCGTTCGGCGACGTGTGCGAGTATCGGCCGACACCACCATCGCTAAACTACACGATATCATCCAGGTAGCCATGGGTTGGCAGGACGTTCATCTGCACGAGTTCTGTATTCGATTTGAGAAAATAGCGCCTTACATTGACACCCCTGCGACCAAACACAATGCTCACGCATCTACCATTAGTAGACCAATGCGTTTTCAGGAAAAACGATAAATACCGATGAACTTGTTAACTTTCAATATTCAGGTATCTCCAACTTCTATGTTCACGACAAAAAGACCGGCCTTGGAACTCGTTCAACTAACAGATTCAACCCCTACTCCGATTAACTCTAAAGATTTAACTCATGGATGAGCAGTGGCAACAACGTTTTTCGCGTGACGCTTCACTTTTTCCTCACTTGTTCGACGTGTATACTGATCGAATAATGTTGTCGAGCCTGACAGAGCAAGACTACAAAGCCTCCAGCTTTCTGGACCAACGCATTCTACCCAAAAATGCCCGAGGTTCGTGGGTGCAGTGGGAGGACCTTGCGTTCTATACCGAAACCTCAAATCCGACGCCTCAATTCATTTTCCATTTGGGGCACGTAGGCTCCACCCTACTCTCAAGACTGCTCGGAGAAATTCCCTCGGTACTTGCACTGCGAGAGCCACAGCTTCTTCGACACCTTGCCGAAATTGGCAGCACCAAAAATCGTCTCGACTCTCAGTGGTCGGCAGAACGCTATAGCAAACGCGTACAACAGGTACTTGGGTGGCTGTCCAGACGGTATAGGAACAATCAAACCGCCATGATCAAAGCCAGCAGCTTTGTTAGCGAAATTGCCAGCGACCTTATGC
>QIGT01000443.1 GCA_003230835.1 Gammaproteobacteria bacterium | reverse complement strand
GGTGCAATTGAAGCGAGGTAGCTGTGATCCAGTCTTGGTTTTCTTGCGGCATCAAATGCCTTCATTAGTAACCTTTCCCAACGGGCCAGGTCAGCAAGCTGCGGGTTGTCGGAATAGTGCTTGTGGTTGCTTAAAAATTCTGGCAACTGTTTGCAAAAGTAACGCAAACTGGTTTGTGTAGAAGGATGAGTGCTTATGTATTCGCTAGCCAGTTGATCAAACCATTCGTCGCCCAAATAGGTGGCTAAAATTTCGTGATCGGTTTGAATGCTGCCTTGCAGTCGTACGCGATAGGCGTTGTAGTAAATGCTTAAACGTTCGGCTCTCACGGTATTGTTGGCACCCGCGATGTCACTTTCTATTTGAGTATCGGCATTGCGCATGTAACTTAAAAAGCGCTTTTGCAGTTGCCGAAGTTCGTTCATGACAGGTGTTTCATTGTCTACACAGGCTCTGGGTTGGACAGAACGTCTGCAGCGTGTGCCTTGGCAATATTAAGTTCCGCTTCGAGATCTTCGAACGGTGGGATATTGTCATCACGTTCAATCATGGTGCTTACCGGTCCAAACAGCCGTACTGCTTGCCGATACAACGACCAAACGTCATCACAGACATCGTGGTCGTGGGTATCTATGACGTAGTCGACATTGTCCGTATGGCCTGCCAGATGAATTTGTTGAACCCGTGCAGGGTTAATGGAATTTAGATACGTTATCGCATCGAAGCTATGATTGCGTGCACTCACGTACACGTTGTTAACGTCGAGTAGCATAAGACAATCGGCGCGTTCAACCACCGCATTATAGAACTCCCACTCTTCAGTTACAGAAGCTTCATAATTCACGTAGCTTGAGACGTTTTCGATCAGTAGCGGTCGTTTGAGATAATCTTGTACACGCGTAATGCGTTCGGCAACGTGTTGAAGCGCTTCATCGGTATAAGGCAGTGGCATCAGGTCGTGTGTGTTAGTGCCGCTGACGCCAGTCCAGCACAAATGATCAGATACCCACCGAGGTTCGACTTCTTTAATAAGTGCATCAAGCGCTTTCAAATAGTCTTGGTTTAGTGGGTCGGTACTGCCGATAGACAACGACACGCCGTGAAGTACTAGCGGATAGTGTTCGCGAATCTGATGGAGGAAGTGTTTTGGTTTGCCACCCTCGACCATGTAGTTTTCGCTGAGAGCTTCAAACCAGTCGATGTCGGGCTGATGTTCAATGATGTGTTGATAGTGGTCGGTTCTTAGCCCCAACCCAAATCCAAGCGATGGTTCACGCATGGCATCCTCTCAATCGACAGAGGGCGCCCAAACGACAGCCTCTGTTTTTTCAATGTTGTAGCGCGTCTTACTAGCTAACTTTTCCGCCGATATCGCCACATGCTTTTGCAGGCATAGCAACGAAACCCTGACCATTGCATTTAGCCTGTCCGGCACATGAGTTTGACGCACCTTTGCAATCATTGTGGCCCTTACAGACGTTTACACCGTGGCAATGAGCAAGTTCAGCGGTGCTGACCGTGCCACGCCATTCGTCTTTCACTTTACCACCAACATCGCCGCATGCTTTTGATGGCATACCGATAAAACCGGTACCTTTACAACTGGCTTGTCCGGCGCATGAATTGGATTTACCGCCGCAGTCATTGTGGCCTTTGCATATATTTACATCGTAACAGTGTACGAGGTCCGTCGTGCCTTTAGCCGCCATCGCGTTAGCGCCGGCACTAGAGCTGTCAGTGGTATTGGCAGCACAGCCGCCGACAAGGCTGGCGACGGCCATCGCTAGAGTGATTCCAGATGCCTTTGATCTTGAATTGTTCATGGCTTTCGCCTCCTTTAAAAACGGGGTTTATATACTTTGCGCCGCCGATGCTAGCAACACTTAGTCACGAGAGTATAACTTTTTTTAATTCATTTGATCCATGGGGGTAATCCACGGGCAGGCACAAGGCATTCGCATATATGAGTGAAGCAATTGATTAGTTGCACGAGTCTCCATTAGGTTTGGCTTCTTTACGACTGGAGAAACTGCTTACTTGTAGAGAGGTTTTTAGTGCAATGATTGACCTTCTTCGCGATTGGAAATAGCCCTCGCAGTAAACGGTTTTTCTGATGTGGTAGTTTCCATGAAAGAAATTGAAAACTCATTTTATGCGGTACGGATATCTACACCAAATTTGCTTTGCGTTAACGTTAGCATCAAGTAGATCGACACATTCTGAAATATAGTTCTGGTCACCGCAGCATCTTTCTTTGGTTTTTCGTCAAAGGCGTCTTAAGGAATAACCGCCATAACAGCGCCGATTAGACCGCCGACAACCAGAAAAATCTCACACAAAAACCCAAGTCCAAAACCTTTGCCGCGTTTGCTTGGGTCAGCTACGTATCCACGAAGATAGATAAACCGACTGATCAAATACACAAGCCCAACAGCGGCGCCAATTCGAGGGTCCCAGTACAGGTTGAACACCCAAAGAGCAGGAAGAACAACGACAGCGTTTTCAATCGAATTTTGATGCACCCGGAAATAGCGTTCGAATACGGGATCACCTGTGGTGGCAGGTGCTTTAACACCGGTTGCCTGACGAGACTTGCCGACGAGCATGGTGAAGATTAAAAGCTGGGTCACCAGGAGCGTAGTAATGATTGCAGAGTATTCCATAGCATGGCCTTTCTATAGATCAGGACGGCGTAGTGTACTGCATCTATGCTCGCTGCGAAGCCGCAGTGCACAACCTATGAGAAGTAGTCCTAATGGAGTGAGTCTTATACGTTCATTAGTGTGAGCTGGTGGGGGATTTCCAGTCAGACCAATTAAAATGCTGTGAAATGCTGTGAAATGCTGTGGGAAATGCTGTAAATGCTGTGGACAGGCACAACAACCAGGAAACAACCAGCAAATAAATGCTGTGGACAGGCACAAAGCAAATGCTGTGGACAGGCACAACTGCAAAAATGCTGTGGACAGGCACCAATGCTGAGAGTGCTGTGGACAGGATGAATGCTGTGGACAGGCACCAATGCTGAGAGTGCTGT
>QIGT01000374.1 GCA_003230835.1 Gammaproteobacteria bacterium | reverse complement strand
GTGCCGTAAACCACCATTGTCTTTCCTTTGACAGAGACCAATCCTTGGTCAACGAGGGTTTTTAGAACACGCCCAACCATTTCTCTTGAACAGCCCACTATGCGACCAATTTCTTGGCGGGTGATTTTGATTTGCATACCATCTGGGTGTGTCATGGCATCTGGCTGTTTGGTGAGTTCGAGTAACGTTCTTGCCACTCGGCCTGTGACGTCTAAGAACGCCAGGTCACTGACCTTTTGTGTCGTACGATTAAGACGGTCAGCCATTTGCCGCCCGACTGCGTACAGTAATTCAGAATGTCTATCCACAAGTTCTTTAAACTTGTTATAAGACAATTCGGCTACCTCACACTCGATTTTTGCTTTTACCCAAGCAGACCGAGGTGTGTTTTCTGTAAATAGTGGCATTTCTCCGAAGAAATCGCCCTTATTTAGATAGTCGACAATAATTTCGCGTCCAGATTCATCCTCTACCAGAACCGTTACGGATCCTTTTAAGATGTAATAGATTGAATCACTCTTATCCCCCGCATAGATTAAAGTACTCTTTGCTGGGTATTTGCGACGATGTGCCGCGGCTAGAAACGCATCAAGATGCGTGTCTGCTGGTTCTGCATTTAGGTTCATTTGGAAGCCTTTGGCTGTCAGTGGCCGGCCCATATGATTATTCTTCGCTGCAAGCATTGGTTGCGCTCCTTCGTAACTCTTTGCGTGTGATGAATACTAGGTTAGTAATGTGAACTATTTCGAGACTTGGTCGACAAACGGCACCAATTCACAGTTTAAACGGTCGCAGTTCTCTAATTTTCAATGAAGAATGTCGCGACTTTACAAGTTCGTACAAAAAATATTAAATCACGAAGACATAGAAAGAGTCATGAAGGCGCAGATAGAATCACGAAGACATAGATAGAATCATGAAGACGTAAATTAGCTTGTTCAAACCCGATAGGTAGTTTTTGTCATCACTTGTGAAACCACCGTCATGGCCGCCTTTATAGGTCCCGGGAATTCTTCGCCACCCATAGCCAATGCGTGTGCTCCATGTTTTTGTTCATCCTCGCGCATCTGCTCAATGATGAGACGACTGCGCTGGTCTTGCTCGGGCAGTTCCTGCAGATGACGATCGAGATGGGCGATCACCTGGTCTTCAGTTGCCTCTACAAAACCCAAACTCACCTTATCTCCGGCTAACCCGGTAAGAGCACCCATCACAAACGAAACTCCATAGAACAGCGGGTCGAGCACACTAGGGGCTGAGTCCAGTTGTTTAAGTCGTTCGCGACACCACCGTAAATGGTCTTGTTCCTCAGCCGCGGCTTGCAACAAGGTTTCACGGGCTTGTTGCGATTTCGCCGCCAACGCTTGGCCTTCGTAAAGTGCTTGTGCACATATTTCACCCGCATGATTCACTCGCATTAAACCCGCTGCATGCCGACGTTGTTGCTCATCCATTTCGCCTTCCGGAGTGGAATGGGCTGGGCTCGCTCGGCCCGAACCGCTTTGTCCGGTCAGCGTTCGAAGCGCCTGATCAAAGCCGCCGATGAGTTTTTCTAGTGGGTCTACCAACTGATCTCCTATAGTTCATGATTGGGAATTGCGACACAACCCCGGCATCATGCCTTTATCTAAGGCATAATAAAACCATGGCCGATTCCAAAGACTTGAATGTATTGCTCGATGCGCAGGTCCCCATCATTGGCATCGAATCACCAGACGAACAGCGCGTGTTGGCACTACTTTTGCGCTTTGCCATGCAACGTAATCTCTCCTTTTATGAATGGACCATTACCAACGGCCTCAAACTAGCTGGTTTTGGAGAAAGGCCCGGGCGTGAAGCAAGCGAGTACGATGAACCAGAAGAAGTTCTTAAACACATAGCAACAACGCCTGGACCTGGCTTATACGTGTTGTGTGATTTCCACCCCTATCTCAAAGACGAAGCCAAGAACATTCGCTATCTTAAAGACATTGCCTTCGCACATAACAAGAATGGCAACACCGTTGTACTCGTCAGCCATAAACTAGAAATCCCAGCAGAAGTTGGAAATATGTCTGCCAACTTACACCTACGGCTACCCAGCGATGATGAGTTGATGAGCATGGTACGCAGCCAAGCACAACACTGGGCAGAGAAAAACAAGGGAGCGAAAGTACGAACTGACAATGCAACGTTACAGAAACTCATCGCAAACTTACGTGGAGTATCTCACGGCGACGCACAAAGATTGGTCCGCCATGCCATTCAAACAGATGGCGCTATAACCGAATCTGACATTCCTGAAATCAATAAGCTAAAATTCGAACTCATGGACGCAGAAGGCGTATTGCATTTCGAATACGACACAGAACGTTTCTCAGATGTCGCCGGTTTGCCGAACTTAAAAAATTGGTTAGAGTTGCGTCGAGATGCATTAATAAGGTCGCAACCGGATAGGCCCAAGGGAATTTTGTTGTTAGGGGTTCAAGGCGGCGGCAAGAGTTTAGCTGCAAAAGCAGTGGCAGGCTTTTGGTCCATCCCGTTGTTACGTTTGGATTTTGGTACCCTCTACAACAAATATTTTGGCGAGACCGAACGAAATTTAAGAAACTCCCTTAAGCAAGCGGAACAAATGGCACCTTGCGTGCTTTGGATGGACGAAATCGAAAAGGGCTTGGCAACCGGCCATGGCAATAATGCAACTTCTCACCGAGTGTTGGGAACACTGTTAACTTGGATGGCGGAGAACGATAGTCCGGTTTTTATAGTTGCTACTTCCAACGACATCACAGGATTACCGCCGGAGCTGATGCGCAAGGGGCGCTTAGATGAAACCTTTTTTATCGACCTGCCTAATCAAGAAGTACGACAAGAGATTTTTCGTATTCATATCGCCAAAAGAGACCTCGACCCGAACGATTTCGATCTCGCCGCGCTGGCACAATGCGCGGAGGATTTTACCGGCGCTGAAATTGAGGAAGCTGTTGTATCCGCTCGTTACTTAGCCGCCGCTCGCGACGGTGAAACTTCGCAACACGACATTATTTCCGCCGTTGACC
>QIGT01000179.1 GCA_003230835.1 Gammaproteobacteria bacterium | reverse complement strand
AATAGCCATGGCGTATCTTGCTGCAAGTTCTTGTCTAACTGCGCTAACCACTTGGCCGCAACTTCCGCCCCTATTCCTGCCGGATCACCCAAGGTGATGGCTATCGGCTTCATCATGGCAGGTGCACCGTGTGGATTTTATAACTGTATATATATACAGTATTCATATGGAAACCCTAGGTAGCCTGATAAAGTGTTTTGAACTGTACGCTGTTTGCGAAGAGTGCCAAAGAGTTGTTGGCGTAGATTTGCACAAACTCATGCGCGCAGAGGGTGCAGACTACCCCATAGATCGAGTACGCATGCGTTTGTACTGCGAAAAATGCCAATCTCGCAGCCAGGCGCTGCGCATCGTTTATGTGGGCCCAGCAAGACGCGTCGCCGGTTTTTGGTACAACCGCAGCCGATGAGAGCGGCGCTACTAGCAACAGATGCCATGAGTAGTACAGCAAGTCAGTGTCGGAGGCGTTGTTTTCGTGACCTAAAAACGCAGCGCCGATAACTAGGAAAAGACCACTATAGGCTTTTCCTAGTTATCGGGTAGTCCCGGAGGGACCGCAAAAATACGCACTATTGACTAAAGACAGCGAACAACCCTACCTCAACCTTTAAGTACTCGCAGATTACCCGCGAGTCCTGCAGTGACTCCCCATCGTTGAGGAGAAGTGATGGTACTTTCCCAACTGGGTTGCTAGAAATAACTTGAGCATTCGGTTTTACAGGGGAAATGAGCCCCATGTCAATCAATTCTATACGGTCGCCAATACCCAATTCTAAAATGAGAACTCTACACTTTCTTGAGAAGGGGGACGCATGATTAAAGTACAACTTCATAACTGGTTAGAAACATAACACCGCGCTCAACTGCCGACAAAAGAGGCGCGGCTTTTGCGCAAAGCAAAAGGTGTGACGCTTTTGGCGGTCGGTTGCAGCGCCTTGTTAACCAGCTCTTGTGTCTCTAATTGCATCTAGGACGTTCTTGGTTGTAGCTTTTGTTTTTACACCAACAACATTAAAAGGCGAATCTGATTTTCTCTTTTTTGATTTTAGAGAATACACAGAACCATCTTTCCTGCGGATCTCTACCTCTTCTTTCTTTGCAAGCTGCAAGATCTTTGAGAAGTTCTGTCTAGCTTCAGAATATGTAAACACTTTCATTTTCAGTTACTCCAGAATTTGAATATCCAATTCAGCCGCGACTTTTTTCATCCGCTTATCAAGGGTAATCAGCGGACATGAGGTAGAAATTGCACACTGTAAAAAATAGGCATCGTATGCATAGATATTATACTCAATAGCCAAGTTCAACGCTTTTGAGATATCAATACTGAGGAGCCGTACCGCAATACCGTTTGTGGCTTTTTGAGCGGTTAGCGCGTCTTTCGCAGCAATTTGCTTCCGTTTAAGCATCGCCGATAACGCATTCCCTATTTCATAAGGCAGTATTTCAGGTGCTATGATATCAACCCCTGATGTCAGCGCGATGATTCTTTCCTTCTCCGGTTCATTCAAAACAACCGCGAGGAAGATGTTGGTATCCGATACAATGTTCATATGGACAATTGTACAACTGCGGCTAATTATTGCAAGGGTTAACACTTTATTCTACAAACCCAGGACGCCACGGTTGCGCCATTTGCCCTCGGACATATCATGTGTGCAGACCTGACGGAATCGAACCTAGACAGCACCGCAGCGCTCGTGCGCTACCGGCGTCACAAACCGGAAGAAACATTCCTCTACTCCATCATAGAAACTAACCTTCCTCAGTTTTTACAGCTTACCCAGACACAGGATGCGTACCTACCCAGATTCGTAACACAAGAATTCGAGAAGTATCTGGCCTGCGGTCGGCTCGAGCATGGCTTCCTTCGGGTTAAATGTAATGGTTGCCGACACGAACATTTAGTCGCCTTTTCCTGCAAATGCAGAGGCTTCTGCTCCTCCTGTGGCGCACGGCGCATGATCGAGACTTCTGCTCACCTCATTGATCATGTTCTACCCTCTGTGCCCACCCGGCAATGGGTACTTTCCTTCCCCTGGCCGCTGCGGTTTCTTTTCGCCAGCCGACCAAGAGCCTTGACACGAGCGCTTGCAATCGTCACCCGAGCGCTTGAGACGCAACTGATCCAACGCGCCGGATTCACCCGCAAAAGCGGTGCTAGATCTGGCATGGTCACGCTCATCCAGAGGTTTGGTTCAGCCTTGAATGTAAATGTGCATCTACACCTCATCGTGCTAGACGGGGTCTACAGCTTCGAGCACGACTCACCCAAATTCCATGCCGTCAAAGCGCCGAGTGCTGGCGAGCTACAAGCTCTGCTGGACCGCATCATCCACCGCATTGTCGCCCAGCTCGAACGTGACGGCCTATTGATTAAAGACAGCGAGCAACCCTACCTCGACCTTTTACAAGACGATCTACAGGACACTTTCAACGCCGCTTCCGTGCGCTACCAGATTGCTATTGGACCCAACTATGGCAAGAAGACATTGACCCTACAGTCGCTGTCTCTAAGTCGCACACGCAAGCCCAAACCCTTCACCGTTGAACGTGACGGCTTCTCGCTCAATGCAGCGGTTGCCTGTCAGCCCCATCAACGTGAGCGTTTGGAGCGACTTTGCCGGTATGTCACCCGCCCAGCGCTTGCCCAGGAACGATTGACCGTCAAGACCTCAGGTGACGTGGTCTATGAACTCAAACACCCCTTCAGCAACGGCATCACACACTTTGTCTTCTCACCCATTGAGTTCATGGCAAAACTGGCAGCTCTCGTACCCAGACCCCGTGTCAACCTCACCCGCTATCACGGGGTGTTAGCCCCCAATGCCAAACACCGTAAACTCATCGTGCCAACGCCAGACCGCAAACGCAGGAAGCACAAAAAGCACACCGTCCAAGAACCACTGGCTGACCTAATCACCAACTTACCTACCGCGCCAATGTCCTGGGCGGAACGATTAAAACGGGTTTTTAACATCGACATCGAGATCTGCCCTCGCTGCGGTGGACACCTACGAGTTATCGACGCAATCACACAAC
>QIGT01000031.1 GCA_003230835.1 Gammaproteobacteria bacterium | reverse complement strand
AAGACACAAGATTCCCAATGTATTTCGGGCTTGTAGGCTATTGGGTTATTGCCGTACCAATAGGTTATGCGCTCGCCGAAGGCATCATTTTCAACGGCCTCGCACCGGGTGTGTATGGTTACTGGACAGGCTTAACCATTGGCTTAGCCATCGTTGCGATGTGCACGGCTTGGCGGTTGTTGCACATCAGCAACCACCCTGACAAAATTAAAAAGCTCGCATCTACCTAGTCACTCATTCCTGCAAGCATCATTTCTTCGGCGGGCAAACCCAACAACAACCGGCCCGCATCTTCAATGTGATGAGGTGCGACGGTAGTATGTTGCCCCACCACACGCACATCGCGAACAATTCTCTCCAGCGGATGACCTTTCTGGTTAGCTGTAGTGCCCGCAGCTTCAGCTACAAGGTCTATTGCCTCAATACTACCTCGCACAGTATCTGAACACGCCAGTTGAAATATGGCGCGCTCCTTACTGGTAATGTGATCGCGCGCTTGAACAGTAGTCCATATTTCTTCCAACAACTCCAATACCAAGGCTCGCCCTGCACGTAAGCGTACTTCAGCTTCTGCAACGGCACGCTGGGCGCGCGGCCTTTGCTTCAATCCACGACTGGAAAAACGTGGTATTTTCCCTTCGGCGATATCCACAAACGCATCAATGCCGGTTCTGGCGAGGCCCCAAGCAACACCCACCTTGTTATAGGCTATACGTATACCTAGTGGAAAATTGAGCAGAGGCGACTCATGACGAAACTCACTCAGAGGCTGAATCAATCGCTCTTCCGGCACAAAGACATCATCTATCACAACATCGTGTGAACCCGACCCGCACAAACCACTGGTATGCCAAGTGTCCAAAATCTCGTATTGTGATGGCGTGACAATGGCGTATCTTTTCGGCGCTTCCGGTAGCATCTCGCCGTTTTGCCAGATTCTCACCGTGGCACCAAAAATTCCCGCATTATGAATGCCAGAGCAAAATGGCCATTGACCAGACACGCGGTAGCCACCATCAACCTTTTCTGCCCGACCTATCGCCGCGGAAGAACTCGACAACACCACATCTACGTCCGCTATCAAGTCTCGACAGTGTTCAAATGCAGGCGCAATCAAACCAAAAGCCTCGATGCCGATCATCAAATTCCAACTCGCACTACCATCAATCAAAGCAGCCGCCTCGATGACTTTCACTTGAGTAACTGGGTCTATTGCGCCACCGAAGCTCTCCAGCGGTGCCGCAATTCTGTACAAACCTTGCTTGGCGAACGCTTGCGAAACCTGCGGCGCTAGATGCCGCTGCACTTCGCTGACATCTGCATACTGTTGTATCAACGGTTGCAAAGAGACTATGCGTTGCAATGGGTCCATTGCCGTCGGCATGTTCGATTCTGAATCAACCAATGCCATTTCTCCCATTTTTGCTCTGCCAGCTTAACAAGCCCTTGTCTCAACTTCGAGTTGCAATACACTGTCGCCATGAGTGCAACCTTTCAAATTCCCATAGCGGGTGTCAAAATCGGCCATGCCACTGACACCAAAGTCAACACGGGTACCACGGTCTGCCTATTCGACAAACCCTCGGTAGCCTCCGTACACATCATGGGCGCGGCACCTGGCACACGAGAAACCGAATTGCTCGCGGCCGAATTTACCGTAGACCATGTCGATGCACTAGTATTATCTGGCGGTTCAGCCTATGGGTTAGATGCTGCCGGTGGTTGCCAGGCATGGCTGCGTGAACACAACCGCGGTATCCCCCTTGATCCTGTTCGAATTCCAATCGCCCCGTGTGCCATCTTGTTCGACATGCGCAACGACGGCGACAAAAACTGGGGCCGATACTCACCCTATCGCGAGCTAGGCTATGAAGCCAGTTGCAATGTAACCACAACGCCTAGCCTGGGACGCGTCGGTTGCGCCACTGGTGCCGCTACAGCGACTACCCCCGGTGGCTTTGGCATGGCGGCAAGCATGTTAGTCAATGGCGCTGAAATCTTTGCCGCCGCCGCTGTGAATGCCGCCGGGTCCCCACTGATCGCTGATGGCCAGCACTTCTGGGCTGCACCGTTTGAAGAAGATGCAGAATTTGGTGGTTATGGATATCCCCATCCGTGGCCAGAAGACGCCAAGATAGGCAGAACCAAGTCTGGGCAGCGGGTTGCTGGTGCAAATACCACCTTAGCCATAGTCGTGACCGATGCCATTCTCAGCTCAGCCCAAGCCAAACGTATCGCTATCTCCGCACATGACGGGTTTGCCCGTGCTCTGTATCCCGTGCATACACCAGCAGACGGTGATCTTGTATTTGTTGCCTCGACGGGTCAGCGACAACTCAGCGATGAAGATTTGCTCGACCTCGGCGTAGTCGCTGCCAATGTCACCGCTCGAGCCATTGCCAAAGGGGTTTACGAGGCTTTATGAACAACGTTTCTGAACAATTGAGCGCACGGATTGATACCAAACGTGAGGAACTCATCAGCCTGACACAAGACCTCATTCGTATCCCTACGCTCAATCCGCCAGGCGACTTCTATGACGATTGTGCGCACTATTTAGGCGATAGGCTCGCAAAGCGTCATTTCGAAGTGTCTTACTATCGTGCCGAAGGCGCTCCGGGTGACAGCGATCGCTATCCGCGAGTAAATGTCGTTGCCCGACATCAAGCCAACCCGGGGCCATGTGTTCACTTTAACTCCCACATCGACGTTGTCACCGTGGGCGCCAACTGGACCAAAGACCCCTTTGCCGCAGAACTGATCGGCGATCGCATCTTTGGCCGCGGTGCCTGTGACATGAAAGGGGGTCTCGCTGCATCTGTGATTGCAGTTGAAGCCTATCTCGAGCTTTTTCCTGACCACCCTGGCGCCATCGAAATATCAGGCACTGCCGATGAAGAAACCGGTGGCTATGGGGGCGTGGCCTACTTGGCCGAAAAAGGCATCATGGCCAAGCCGCGTATAGATCATGTCATTATTCCAGAGCCTTTAGACAAAGATCGTGTTTGTCTGGGCCACCGCGGCGTGTGGTGGGCGGAAATCGAAACTAAGGGGCG
>QIGT01000506.1 GCA_003230835.1 Gammaproteobacteria bacterium | reverse complement strand
GGATTCGTCCGCATCGTTACAGCCTTTGGCCTGTCCACCGCCTAAGTGTCTAAGTGTCGCGGCGGCGCCGAAGGCATACTTCAAATTAGCCCAGTGAGTAAAATTTCGTATCTCCAGCTTGCTGGCAGAGCAGTAGTTTTTTAACCCCATAGCCATTGCAAGGACAGAAAACCCAAGCGTTCCCCCGGCAAGGGACACTATCGTTGCATGCGCAATTATTTGGTAAAACGCACCTGGTGCCGTGTGTGCGATGAATAGTTTGCTGTTGTTGTCTATCCAAAATACAAACATGAATAGGGCTGTAAATACGAAACTAAGTAGTGCGGACATAAGTAAGCCCTGATGTGCAAACAGGCTGGCTAGTTTAGGTGGCCATGCGTAACGCTCATAACTGGCAACACGTTGTGCCGTGAGCACGGCTGGTACGTTGAGGTTAAACTGGTGGGGTGGCTTGTACTGACATGCATGGAAACAGGCAGTGCAGTTATGACAAAGGTTGGCAAGGTAGTCTAGTGATTGAAGATCGAATTCACGCCGCGCAGTGATGGCAGGAAAAACCGGGCAGAACCCTTCGCAATAGCGGCAGGCATTGCAAATAGTCAGGACTCTATCTGCTTCTGCGGTGATGTCTTGGACGCTTATGGGGTGTGACATGTGGCCTGATACCCTGCGATTCTGCCAAATACTCCACCGATGGTCATACCCGTGCCTGCGCAATAGCCTTGACCTAGAATATTTCCTGCCATGATTTCTCCGGCGGCGAACAAATTGCGCGCATGCTTGCCGTCCGTAAACATCACACGAGCCAAATGGTCGACAGACACGCCCAGGTAGGTAAATGTAATGCCGGGTTTGAGCGGATACGCCATAAAGGGGGGCTTGTCTATCGGCAGTGCCCAGTGGCTTTTTGTCGGCAATAAGTCTTGCGTAGAGCAATCATCGAGTACGGTGGGATCATAGGTACCCGACGTTACTGCCTGATTAAATTCCTCGATAGTGCGCTGAAGCTGGTGTTCTGGGAGGTTTGTTTGTTGCGCCAATTCGCCGAGAGTATCAGCCCTTAGGGGCGGATATATAGACGGCATGAAATTGTTGACTACTTTTGAATCGAAGATGGCGTAGGCAATCTGATCGGTTTGTTGTGCGACCAAGCGGCCCCATATCGCATAACGTTTGGGCCAAAAATCTTCCCCTTCATCGTAAAAACGCTGTGCTTGGCGATTGACCACCACGCTGAAACAAACGCAGTCTAAGCGAGTAACGATGCCGCCATCGAACTTTGGTGCGCGTGCATCTATCGCTACCGCGTGACACTGTTTAGGATCACCAACCGGTTGGGCACCTTGGTCTAATAAGTTCTTAAGTACTTGTCCTTGGTTGTACGGTGTGCCGCGTATCAGAAAGTTGTCTGCAGCGGGGCCCCATATCTGGCGCATCCAGTCGCCATTGGCTTGAAAGCCTCCGCAAGCTGCGACAACGGCACCAGGATGTAATTCGAAACTCTCGTTGTTGTGGTTTCCTAAGAGTGTTTGGCAGGTATGCTCATGAATAGCGAGATGAGTAACTTCTGTGTCGTAGAAAATTTCGATTCCCAGTGATTCTGCACGTAAGTAAAGGGCGTTTAGCAACGCACAACCTCCGCCCAAGAAAAATGCGTTGGTGCGATCTAAATTCAGCGTACCACTTAGACTGGGTTGAAAATCGACACCTTGCGCCACCAACCATTGCATTAGTGCTTCGCTTTCGTCGACGACCAGTCGGGCAAGGGTTTCGTTAGTGTTACCGGCAGTGACTTGCATGATATCGTGAAAATATTCATCAACTGTGTAAGCACCTGTCATTGTAGCGGTAGATTTAATATGTTGGGTGCGTAAATTTCTAGTGTGGCGTGTATTGCCTCCGCGCATGTGTCTCGGCGCTTTTTCTAACAGGACAACATGTGCGCCTTGTTGCCTAGCAGTAAGCGCTGCGCACATACCTGCATGCCCACCGCCGATGACAACCACATCTGCCTGGGTTGGTGGATGGTTCAAGGGTTGGATGTGTTAGCCGCCTGTTTCATCTGGAAGCGCAAAGGCAATGATGTAGTCCCCGGGTGGGCTGCCGCCACTCCAATGACCACCGGCAGCAACCACAACATACTGTTTGCCTGATTCGCTGACCTGATATGTCATAGGTACGGCATTAGCTGCGGTAGGTAATTTTGCTTTCCACAGCACTTCGCCACTTTTGAGATCAAAGGCGCGCAGCGCGTGTTCGTTTGAAATGCCAGAGAATACCAATCCGGCACCGGTTATCATGGGTCCAGCGAAACCAGGTATGCCCTTGATCCACCAAAAGGGAAAGGGAGCCATGTCTCGGGTGGAACCCATGGGGACACTCCATAAGAGCTTTCCTGCCTCTATATCAATCGCATCTAACGTACCCCAGGGTGGTTCTGTGCAGGGTATGCCCAGGGGGGACATGACAAATCCGGTATCCACACAGTATGGTGTGCCGGCTTGTTGTTGGCCGCTGTCGTCACAGTCTTTGCGGGGAATGAGCCGGGTGGATCCAGCAGCCCGGACGGTGTAGACCACCATAATTTTAGAATCTGGGTGGATGGCTGGAGAACCCCAATTGTTACCTCCGGCATTGCTTGGATAGTTGAGTGAGCCTTGAACAGAGGGCGGCGTATACCAGCCGTCATTCTGCAATTGTGCAAAGTTGTCACGGCAGGCTCCTTCATCCCAGAAGGTAAGTCCCCATGCGTCTTGCGGCTTCAATGGAGGGTTAATTAAGTGCGGGATGTGAGTGGGGAAGGGTTGCGTAGGTGATAAGGTTTCTTCTGGTACGCCGTTCTGTGGCACTGGGCGTTGTTCTATCGGCCACAGCGGTTTGCCTGTATCGCGATGCAATGCAAAAGTGAGCCCCATCTTGGTGACTTGTACTATCGCAGGTACCGTTTGACCGTCCACGGTCAGATCGATGAGTGTCGGTTGAGCAGGCGTGTCATAATCCCAGACATCGTGGGCCACCATTTGATGATGCCAGGCAACTTCTCCAGAGCTGCCTTTAAGGGCAACCA
>QIGT01000327.1 GCA_003230835.1 Gammaproteobacteria bacterium | reverse complement strand
CAGGCAAAATAACTCAGGCTCGCCCAGGGAATTTGTCTACATTATCGAAACACACGAATTAGATGGAACGGATGCTCAAATGAAGGTCCAGCGTACTCGAACACAAACCCCGGTCAATCTGGAGAACCCAATGACACGCATACTCAGCTTCCTGGTTTTGGTATTTCTGTTATCGGCTGGGTGTTCACCCGTCCGGTCTGGCGCCACAGACTCAACTGGTGCAATCGCCCTACCCGAAATTACTATCTACCATCTGGAGGGCCGCCGCTCAGAACGCGTCGTTTGGCTTATGGAGGAACTGAGTTTACCCTACAAGTTGATTTTTGAACGAGGCGACTTGGCCGCCTCTATGGCAAACATCAGGGAGATCAATCCCGATGTGCCTATGGCACCAACGGTTACCATCGGCGACGAGATACTCGTTGAATCCGGCGCCATCATCGAAGTTATTCTCAATCGCTACGCACCTGATCAACTTCAACCAGCAGTCAAGACATCGGATTATGCGAACCACCTGATCTGGATGCATTTTGCCGAAGGTAGTCTGGCTGCACGCCTGTTCTCAGACTATCGAGCATGGATGAAAGAACCACCGGCCAGGCGCTCGCGCTTTGTCGACTCGGAAGCGACCGTGCAATATGCCGAAAACTATCTAGCGGATCATGCCTGGTTCGGTGGTACAGACTTTTCCAGCGCGGATATTATGATGATGTTTCCTCTGAATGTTGCTACCGGACTGAACATCGTCGATGAGGCGCAGTTTCCAAATATTGCGATTTGGAAGAACAAGGTTGAAGCGCGTCCCGCGTATCAACGTATGCTCAAGGTAGCGCGGCCTGATGGCATGATCGGCAATCTTCCTAGGCTACCCAAACACGCACCAGCTGAACCTCGCACTTAAGTTTAAATTCGATGTGTTCTATCTGGATATATTCAATCAATACTCTCGTATTCCGCCAGCGCGGCAGCAAGTTCATCGAGCAAACAGTGAATATTTGGGGTCAGTGTAAAAACTGTCACCTTTTGTTCTAAATAATGTGCTCAGCTATTGAGGCACGCTTATTCAACGACTGAGCTTGTTCTGCAAGAGCTTCGACTTGGGTATTGAATGCTATTGAATCGAGTCTAGTGCTGAATAGTGGGGACAGCGTAAATTGCAGCGAACAAGATTGGTACACCGTAGCCGCTGGACAAACGTTAGTTGAGGGAAAAAATCCAAACGCATTCACAACCGATTGGTTTTTACACTGACCCCAAATATTCCTGACCCCAAATATTCCTGACCCCAAATATTCTTACTATCCACTGGGGCGAATATTAAGAAACGATTTGGAATTACCATTTGTATGAAAAAAGCCCTCACAATTCTCGGCGGTTTTATAGCCATCTTCTTAACGGGTCTTGTCATCGTTAGTTGGTGGGTTTCGCGACCCATATATAACGAGGTGTTAGATGGAGATCCAAGTGCTCAAGTGGTCATAGCACCGCACCAGGAAGCTGTAACCTTTGCTCGCACAGTTCAAGGCAAAGTAGTCATAGTGGAATCCGCCAACGCCACCGGAATTTTTGGGCAAATAATCACCAGCCAACACCGTGATGGTGTTGCGGTATTTAACGATCTCGGCTTTGCCGGAATTATCCGTTTGCGACAAAAGCAAGGCGTTTCCAATCTTTCTCATTTCACGTGGCAACAACTCGGATTACCGTTTGCTGCCAATTATCCCCAAATCGCCGCTGGCGCTAATTTTCTCGCCCACGCGGAAGAAGTTGGCATTGATGACGATCCCTTTCTGTTTCCCAAGCTATCCGAAGCAACATCCTGGAACTCTCCTGTATTGCGAGGAACTCGTTTGGACTACGAAGTTGAGTTGTGCGCGTTAACCCTAAATAACTACCTTGCTCAATCACCTGGTAAGTTAGGTTATGTGTTGTGTGGAGATTTCACCGAAAGATGGACGTTGATAAGTCAACTCGACCTGCAAGCACCGATGGGTACAACTGGCTTTCCTGAAGGAAAAGGAGGGAAAACTCGATTGCCCATAGGACCCTTATTGGTTATACCAAAAGATGAGGAACAGTTTTATCAGAATTTGGAGTTGAGTCTGTACGTCAATGGCAAACTGCGTCAGCGTGCGACGGCAGGTTTGATGATTTGGTCACCTGTTGAAATTGTTAACAAGGCGCTCACCAATTGTGAGGTGGGCTACCACAACCAGGGAGAACTACTCCATCTCACGCCATGTGAATCAATCGAGGCGAGAACGTTGATTCTCACCGGCACTCCAGAAGGTGTGGGGTTCCATCTTCTCAACCTCTGGTCTTCCATTTTCTATTTGAATCCCAGAGATGAAGTCTTGGGGAGTGCCACTCATCTGGGGGTTACGAGAAATGTTGTTGAGTAGAATGGCCGCGTAACGATCTGCCTCAATACCCCAACGCCGAATTGAGCGCTCGAAAATTTCACCCTGTGCCAGCATTGCGATGGCACGCTGCGCGTAATCGCCGACGTGACCGACTCGGGTGTCATAAGAGCCATTCTGGACCATCTGCAACAACAGCAACGAGCCCGCCGGAGCAATCGCCTAGCAGCCCCGGACGGGCACTGCGTTAGACGCTCAGTCACATTTCTTTTCTGCTTCCTGAATGCGCAAGACCTAGGCACTTTGACTCTGCCTGGCCTGCACAGCTGCTTCCCAATCACCCGCCCAAAGCGTCAGTGGAAACTTCCTCATGCTGCGCGACTTCAACTATCACACATCACAGCAGGCATTCTCGTGCGCAACGTGGCTTGTGGCTATACCCTACGATGCTGCTGAATGGACACATTATTCTTACTATCCACGTCAGACGTTGCGACGACTTTTGATGTGCGCGTTGCACGTTTCCCGGCGAGTCACCGCGGTACGTAGTGGGCGTATGCGCACATCGGCAGCATGCAGTACGCCCTCGTTGATGAAGGGATCGACCTCCCTCATACCGTTCATGTGGGGGTTCCACCCCCAGACCCCCGAGGTATTTAGCCAAGGGTAATGTGGCTTGTTAAGGTGATTTTGCGGTACAGGCTGAGGAGCCGATG
>QIGT01000284.1 GCA_003230835.1 Gammaproteobacteria bacterium | reverse complement strand
CGGCACTCAAAGTGGAGGGCGCAATGTTGCAGCGCTCTGATGCGCGCCCGAAATGCAGGGTATCAGCAAGGGCAACGAGGTATTCCAATTGTTTAAGGCTCGGCAGTAGTTTCATGGTTTGGCGTGTATAATTCGTATATTACGAATTATACACCTAGTTTTAATCGTTTTACACATACAACTTTGGGCGCTAACTTACCATCACTACTAACACGCGGTGTTTCTTACCAGACAGGAGTGACCTCAATGCGTAAACAGACGATACATCTACTTGCCGCCTTGGTGCTGGCGACGTCACCGGCAGTGACATCGAGCCCTGCTTTCGCCCAAGGTGAACCGAAATCAAACCAGTTTTGGTGGCCTGATCAACTGGATCTTTCTGCGCTGCGTGATCACGATGCACGCTCAAACCCGATGGGCGATGATTTCAATTATGCAGTCGAATTCATCAAGCTGGATCTGAAAGCAGTTAAGAGAGACATCGATGCTTTGCTGACTGTTTCTCAGGATTGGTGGCCGGCAGATTTCGGCAATTATGGTCCTTTCTTTATTCGGATGTCCTGGCACAGTGCCGGCACCTATCGCACGCTTGACGGGCGTGGCGGCGGTGATGGTGGGCAACAACGCTTTAATCCTCTCAATAGTTGGCCAGATAACGCGAGCTTGGATAAAGCACGGCGATTGTTGTGGCCGGTAAAACAAAAATATGGCCACAGCATATCGTGGGCAGACTTAATGATTTTAGCTGGAAATGTAGCGCTGGAAAATATGGGTTTCGAAACTTACGGTTTTGCTGGCGGCCGCGCTGATGACTGGGAACCGGATTTGGTTTACTGGGGGCCGGAGCTTGAAATGCTGGCCAGTGATCGTCATGAAAAAGACGGCAACTTGCAACGCCCGCTAGGTGCAACGCATATGGGTCTGATCTATGTTAACCCTGAAGGCCCCAGGGGTAAGCCAGATCCATTGGGTTCTGCTAGAAATATTCGCGTGGCCTTTGCGCGTATGGCAATGAATGACGAAGAAGTGGTGGCACTTGTTGCTGGCGGACACACTTTTGGCAAAATGCACGGAGCTCACAAGCCAGGTGATTGTTTGGGTAGTGATCCAGGTGGCGCAGCGCTTGAGGAGCAGGGCCTTGGTTGGAAAAACAAATGTGGGAAGGGTCATTCCGAAGATACAGTCACCAGCGGCTTGGAAGGTGCGTGGACTCAGGCGCCGACACAATGGACCACGTTGTATCTGCAGAACTTGCTTAACCTCGAGTGGAAGCAAACGCGCAGTCCTGGTGGTGCGATTCAGTGGATTCCAACGGATGAGTCGTTGCATCAGTCGGTACCTGATGCGCACGTTAAGGGTAGGCTCAATGCGCCCGTAATGACCACCGCTGACTTGGCGCTAAAGTTCGACCCAGAATATAAGAAAATTGCCGAACGTTTCTTAGCGAATCCCGATGACTACCAAAAAGTGTTTGCCAAGGCGTGGTACAAGCTGACTCATCGCGACATGGGGCCGCGAGCGCTTTATTTGGGCGCAGAGGTGCCAAGCGAAGAACTGATCTGGCAAGATCCCGTTCCGGTGCCGAAAGCTAAGCCAATGAGTGATCGAGCGATTAAGAGACTCAAAAATGACATTCTCGGCTCTGGCTTGACTATTTCTGAATTGGTGCGTACAGCTTGGGCTTCAGCGTCAACTTTCCGTGCAAGCGATAAGCGCGGTGGTGCCAATGGTGCGCGTATCGCGCTTGCGCCGCAAAAAGACTGGTCGGTCAATAACCCGCAACAGCTTGCCAGAGTGTTGGCCAAGCTTAGAGCGATTCAGGCGGACTTTGGTAAAGATCGAGTGTCGTTAGCCGATCTGATTGTTCTTGGTGGCGCAGCGGCGATCGAAAAAGCAGCAAAAGACGCTGGCATGACACTTGAGGTGCCATTCAAACCAGGACGCGGGGATACGACGCAAGCCAAAACCGATGTGAACTCTTTTGCGTTACTTGAGCCGAAAGCTGACGCGTTTCGCAATTATTTCAATACCAGTGAAGCTTACCGTTCGCCAGCAGAGATGCTGGTTGATAAGGCTGACCAGTTGAATTTGACCGTGCCGGAAATGACGGTGCTGGTAGGTGGAATGCGTATGCTTGATACCAACACTAATGGCTCCAAGCATGGCGTGTTTACGGTTAAGCCAGGCTCTTTAAGTAACGATTTTTTCGTCAATTTGCTGGATATGTCTACCGAGTGGAAGAAGTCTGACACTGACGGGCTATACAACGGTGTCGATCGCAAAACGGGTAAAGTGAAGTATTTTGCTACGCCGGTTGATCTGATTTTTGGGTCAAATTCTGAGCTGCGCGCCATTGCTGAAACTTATGCTTTTGATGATTCCGAAGAGAGGTTTGCCAATGACTTCGTCAAAGCATGGGTCAAAGTCATGCAAGCAGACAGGTTTGGTCTATGGTAGTAACCTTGGTTGAATTGAGTAATGCCTGAGTGACAGGCACATAGTGGATCCAGATTCGAACAACCTTGTTTCGAGGGAAGAATAGTATGTAATGAGCAAACTCAATGTCCCGTCATGCACGGCGCTAACAAACAATCCGCAGCAGGCAGTGCTGCTAATCAGCACTGGTGGCCAAACCAGCTCAATCTGAAGGTTCTAAATCAGAATGCCCCGCAGATAGACCCGATGGGCGAGTCCTTTGACTATGCCGCCGAATTCAAGTCACTGGATTATCAGCCCCCTGAAAAGCGACCTGACTGATCTGATGACAGACTCGAAAGATTGGTGGCCGGCCGATTTTGGTCACTATATGGGGTACGAGAGACATCCCCGCTAGAAATTTCAAAGCAGTTATAAGCCGTTGATTATTGATCGTTCAAAGTTGATATTCTTAATTTTGGTGAAAAAGTAAGGCACCCCTGAAAGCCTTGCCACACGCGGGTTTCGGGAGAGAATGAAAATTGCGGCGGGGATGTCTCTAGCGCGCCTATTAGTTTAGAGTCTCAGAGCTTTTTGTATCAAGGCACCGATCCAAACTTGGTGATGCAAGTCATTGACGCCGTTGTGCCGGAGACGGCCAAAGACTTTATTAGAACGGAAAGTCAGTATTTATTAGTCTACTTGCGAAAAAGCCATTGGTCACGCTTAAAACCAAGAACGAATAGACTTGTTAGCTTGGCGATATGACTGATAAACAAGGCGTTATAGGAATTAAGATCCGCCGCGCGGTGCGCTGACTCGGCTATCTTGGGGGTGTTTTCCAATAGATCTTGCTTAACTAATTAAATGGCCCGCATTTACGGCGGACATATTAGACCAACTCCAGGGGAGCAAGAGATATGAAACACATCAAGGTACGATTATGGCAGGCAACGTTAGGCACACTATGCGTGGTACTACTGGCGGTACAGCCAAGCGTGCTAGCCGCTGAAAATGCGTTCAGCGGCGACGGGCCATTTGGCGGTCGCGTGTCCACCTTGCAATTTGATCCAACGGACTCCATGCGTGTCTATGCCTTGGGGTATCGAAATGGCATGTTCTTAAGCGATGATGGCGGCGCGAACTGGTC
>QIGT01000008.1 GCA_003230835.1 Gammaproteobacteria bacterium | reverse complement strand
TTGTTACGGGTGATTCGCTGTCTGTGGTTGCAACCGGTGTGCCGGGCTCCACTGATGTTTTTGATAGCTTCAGCCTTGTAAGTGGTGACCTTACGATGGTCTTTGCCGCCAACCAATCCGGTGTAGGGTCGATCCAACTCACAGCTACAGATACCGGCGGTGCTACGGTTGCAGCGTTTGTTACTGTCTCAGTTGCAGCAGTGAATGATGCGCCCTTCGTTTCCGGCTCGATACCCGATCTCGCCCTGACTGAAGATGACCCAACATTAATTACGGCTGTCACCGCTTTTGATGACGTTGACATAGTCACTAGCGCTGATGTGATTAGCCTTTCGGTTACCACAAATACTAACCCGGGTTTATTTAGCAATGTTTCCTTCAGCGGTACTGACATGAATATAACCTTAGCCCCAGATGCTAACGGTGATGCAGACTTAACCGTGATTGCCACTGATATTGCTGGCGCAACCTCTGCTGGGATCACCTTCACAGTGACCGCTTTGGGTGTCGATGACATACCCATTGCTCAACCAGATAGCTTGATAGATGCCGGCGTAGCCGGAGACTGGCCTGAGGATGGTGGCGACGTCACCATTCCGGTGCTGCTTAACGACGATATAGGCGACCCACCTGCTTTTATTGCAAGTGTCGGTGATCCAGGCACACACTTGGTGGTCAATGGTGTCGGTGATTTAGAAACCATCAGCAATGGCACGGCGGTTATATCAGGTAGTAATATTATATTTACCCCAGCAGAGAATTTTTGGGGAACTGTGATCTTTGATTACACTATGCAGGATGCCAACGGTGATATGGCCAGCGCAATAGTTACCATTGTTGTTGCCGAGGTAAATGATGCCCCAGAAGCCTTGGACCTACACCAGTACACCACATTTGAAAATGCAGTTCTGGTTGTGCCTGCTTTAACTGGCTTGTTGCGCGGTGCCTATGATATCGACCCTGCACAAGTTGACCCTGCAGGGGATCCTCTTCTTTCTCAACCTTTGTCTGTTGTGTTCCTAACCCTTCCTCCAGCTCTAGATGGAACGCTAACAGCCACGGCCAGCGATGGCTCCTTCACTTTTCAACCAATGCTCGATTTTGTTGGGGTGACTTCGTTTACCTATGCGATATTTGATAACTCGGTGCAAAGTGCCGCCGGCACAGTACAGATTGAAGTGTTTGCGTTACCGGTACCAGGCGCTCCCCCCAATGCAGGAGAGGTAGAGGTCACCTTTAACTTGTCTAATACACCACTGGAACAATCTTCCACAGTAGAGCCAAACGTTCTGGTCACCATGGACGACTCCGGCAGCATGGATTGGAATTTTTCAATGGATATGTCCGATGAGCAAGGGCGTTTTCCTGTTACCAACAGTTCCATAGCTACCAGCAATGTAGTGTCGCGGGTATACAGTTATCTTTGGGATTTAGAGACCAATACTTATGCTACGACTAGTGGCTGTTGTGGACGTATTTTGCCTTCTGAAGCGTCTTTGCCTGTGGGTAACGACTACCAGGTGTGGAGAGCACGCAGTGTCGCATTTAATGCGATCTACTATAACCCGCAAGTTACCTATGTGCCGTGGACAGGGTTGGATATCGCCGATCAGGATTTTACTGATGCAGATCCTGAAGACATACGCTTGGATCCTACCAGCGCGAGTGTTGAGAACTCATTTGATATCACGGCGAATCATAGTTATCCGGCGGACGTGGTGCCTAATTGGGCTACAAACGGGGGCAGTGGTACCGTCAATGTCAGCGGATACTATATACCACTTTACTATGAAGCTGATGGCACCTTGGTTGAAATTAGATTAGCCAACCAGCCGTTCGCTGGTGGCGCAGAGCGGGAAGATTGTGCAATAGCAACAGCCTGTAGTTATGCAGAAGAGATCGACAACTTTGCCAACTGGTTCCAATACTATCGTTCGCGTGGTCACGTTGCTAAGGCGGCCATTGGTGCAGTAGTCGCTGACCTGCAAGACATACGCGTGGGTTACGAAACCATCAATGAAAATGTTAATGAACCGATAGCGGAACTGAACGAGCTCTTCCGGGAAGGCGAAAAAGAAGAGCTTATGGACGCCATCTATTCGGTGAACAACAATGGCTCAACACCTCTACGGGCAGCACTAGATCGCGCGGGCGAAATTCTCGGTTGTACCGCGGCGGGCAGGGCTTGTCCGGCATTGCCCGCGCCAGAAGGAATATGTCAGCAAAACTATGCGCTGTTATTTTCAGACGGCTATTGGAACCAGAATGCAACTTTGACCGGTAACTTCGACGAAGATGGTACCGGTGTATTTGATGGCGGAAAATATGCAGATGCTAGAGACAGCACGTTAGCCGACGTTGCCATGCACTACTATGAAAGCGATCTGTTTCCGGCGGTTGCTAACGGTGTTCCAGTTAGCACAGCAGATATCAATGGTGCTCCCGTTGGGACATTCAGCGGTACCAGCGACACGCTGCATCAGCATATGAAGACCTATACCATAGCATTTGGTGTTGAAGGATCTTTGGATATAGCTGCGACAGAAGCTTTGGATCCGACAGGAACCATTATTTGGCCTGATCCCACCTCTGACCCTGCTGCAAAGATAGATGATCTGTTGCATGCGGCAGTTAATGGTCGAGGCCGTTTCCTCAATGCTGGCAATCCGCAGGAGTTGCAGACGGCCATTGAAACGGCATTTCTAGAATTTACTCAGGCAGCTTCGTCTACCTCTGCCGCTGCATTTAACTCGACCTCTCTGCGTAATGGCACTTTGCTGTATAGGGGTTTTTATGACCTGCGTAATCGTACCGGTGAATTGACAGCCACAGAAGTTGATATCAATGGCGTACTCGCTACTACACCTACTTGGCAAGCGGCCGAGCGTCTCGACCCTAGTCATGCCGAGGGCTTGTTGCCCAGCGAACGGGTTATGGTGACTTATGATGCGCTCAATAACACCGGCGTTGCCTTTCAGTTTTCTAACCTGAATGCGAATCAATTGTTGACGCTAAACACGGCTGCGAAAGTCAACTATTTGCGTGGTGTTCGAACTTCTGAAGAGCCGCTAGGCAACTTGCGGACACGCTCAGAATTCG
>QIGT01000314.1 GCA_003230835.1 Gammaproteobacteria bacterium | reverse complement strand
TCATGTGACTTTCGGATTGCGGCCGATACGGCTCGGCTCGGCAGCGCCACGCTGAGGTTTGGCCTGCTACCCGACGAGGGTGGGCAGTATTTGGTGGTGCGCCTATTGGGGTTAGCTAAGGCGCTAGATTTTTTTATGAAGAAACGCATTCTTGATGCTGCGCAGGCGCAGCAATTGGGATTGGTACACGAGGTGGTGGGTGTGGCAGAGCTTGAGGAAAGCGCAATGGCCTTGGCAGGCGAGCTGGCAGATGGGCCGCAGGTGGCGATGCGGTTATTGAAGCGCAGCCTCTATAATGCTGCAGAATTACCTTGGGCGGCTGCGTTGGATGAGATTGCCGCCAAGACCGCAATTTGCGATCACCATGCGGATGCGCGCGAGGGTGTAAGCGCATTTCGGGAGAAGCGTAAGGCGAGGTTTAATGGGTGGTTGGAGTGTTAGGTGCAACAGAAGCAGCAAGCAAGAATTCAGCGTTTAGCCACATCATCGCGTCGGCGTTATTGGTTTTCACCGTATCTGGGCAATACCTGCTTACACACACAGCGCAGCAATTCGCGGATGTTTTCAAGGGATTCGGTGCAAAGCTGCCATTTTGGACACAGGTTTTCCTTCCCGACTCACCGATATATTTCCTCTTTCCGACCATTTGTTTCTTAGCATATATCGGGCACTGGCTCAGGGTTCAATCTACAATGGGTATTCTGATAGTTTGCGCGGTAGCTACCGCCGTAATGTACCCAATAGTCTTGCTGGCGATGTACTTGCCGATTTTCCAGTTAAATGGTTTGGTAGGGAAATGACCCGTTCCGCCGAAGTGGCAGCCAATTGTAGCCTCGTGCAACCGCTATATCCGGGAGTGACTACATGAAAGCGTTGAAGATCGTATGTGTCTTGTTGTTATCCTATGTTGGCCTAGTTGTGGTCTTCGAATCTATGCTGGGATTCTTTCAACCGAAAAATCAGGAAACCTTTCTCATCACAACTACCAGCGCAGATGGCGTCTCTGCTGCTCGCGTGCTTACGCGTAACTACAGCAACGGTAAGCTCTATGCTGCGGCCAATCACTGGCCTCGAGCCTGGTATAATCAAGCACTGGAAAATCCGCAGATAGAGGTCACACTAGATGGTGTTACTGCTGACTATGTCGCAGTGCCACTGAGCGATGTGGAACATGAACAGGTGCGAAGTGAAAACGCGAATGGCGTCGGCCTTCACTTTCTTTTTGGCTTCGCACCCCGAAAATTTCTTAGGCTGGATCCGGTAATTTGAACTCTAAGTGGAAAAGCATAATTAGGTACCAACGCCTCGCATCAGCAGCTGACGGCACGGCCTTGCAGACGCGACGGTGCGAACCACTCGTCCTTGTCGGACCTACTTTTTCTCATCTCCTAATGTCGCTTCCACAAAATAATCATATTTCTCAATATCGATTATGTGTTTAACATGTTGCTGTAACAGTTTGACGTGCTGTTCTCTTATTGCCCAGCAATCGTACATTGGGTTTTCCGTTTCTACTTGAAATAAGTTTTGAATATTTGGGGTCAGTGTGAAAACTATCACTTTTTGTTCTAAATAACGCGCTCAACTATTGAGGCGCGCTTATTCAACGAATGGGCTTGTTCTGTAAAAGCTTCGACTTGGGTATCGAATGTTATTCAATCGAGTCTAGTACTGAATAGTGGGGACAGCGTAATTAGCAGTAAACAAGATTGGTACACCAAAGCCGTGGACAAAACTTAGTTGAGGGAAAAATCCAAACGCATTCATAACCGATAGGTTTTTGCACTGACCCCAAATATTCTGACCCCAAATATTCTGACCGATTGGTTTTTGCACTGACCCCAAATATTCTTTTGCTAAGCAATAAAAATGGCGGCCAAATTACTTATCCCCCGACTTTTTCAACACTATCGGCACTTCTGAGCCCCCCAACAAGCCCAGCTCAATAGGCAAGTTCGGCCAACAACGGCCAACCGGTCCTGGCGGTGTTAAGAAGGACGATGTCACAATGGCTAATAGGAACGGAACGCATGGGAGCTCATTTGACCAGTTATCGCGATATCTATATTGAAAAACAAATCGAAGCTCTTCGAGATAATCCTAAAATCGTAGCGTTGTGGGAAGGTGGCTCGGCCGCGACGGGATCCACGGATCAATATTCAGACATCGACCTTCTCGCATTGTGCGCCTGTGAGACGGATGAGGCATTTGACCTGATGGAGTCGGTCATGCCGCCCATTACCCATCGCTATATTGAACCCGCAGGTCCCGATTTAAGGCATCGCATCTATTTTCACGACGGAGCGCCTAAGCATTTTTTTGCAGATGTCGGTGTTTTATCGGAGGACTCCCGAGAGACTCTCAAAGAACGTATGGCGATCGAGAGGCATGGTAAACCTGTCGTCTTTTTCGACGACAAGGGGCTGATAAAATCTCACCCCGTGAACAAGATCGAATGGCAAGCAAAGTTGGAAAACAGAATCAAGGAACTTGAGGACGCGTTTCCCATCTACATTTTACAAGTTCTCAAACCTTTGGATCGCCATCAGAACACCGAGGCGTTTGCCTTTTTTTACCACGGTTTATTGCGCAGATTGGTCGAATTAATGGGTATTCGTTTCCGTCCCTATCGTTACGACTTTGAACTCCGTTATCTTGAGAGAGACTTCCCTCAAAAAGAACAACAGTCCATTCACGAGTATATGAAGTATGTCGATCCCGATGACCTGCGAAAAAAGGTCGCGTTAATCGATCAAGATATCAAAGAAAATCTCGCTGTTATCAAAAATCAAGGAATTCGCCTTGCATAAAGGGTCCTAAGCCGAAAGAAAGGCTTCGAAGCAGACGTTCAAACGCGTCGGCAGTGTTACCGGAAATTGTTCGCTGGCAATGGCGGCTGTGGGCATATCGCGTCGCTTTTGACCATTTTGCCTCAAACGACTGCTTTGTCATCGTGAACAACCCGTATCTGGGGTCTACACTAAGACCGACGAGAGCGTTCACTTTCACCGTTTGAGCGCCCCCACCACCGCACAACTGCAGGCGCTACTCAATCGCATCATAGCGCGCATCGTACGGCGCCTTGAAAAAGATGCCCTGCTG
>QIGT01000099.1 GCA_003230835.1 Gammaproteobacteria bacterium | reverse complement strand
CAACATTGCCTGAGTAGGTATCTTGCGGAACGCTACTCGGCCCACTGGCTCCTCTTTGCACCGCCATCGAGAAAGCTGCATACCCTGCCCCATTTGCGAACTTACCGCTAATAGAAATAGGTGGTGACAAGTCTTTAGACATCTGTCACCACACTATTTAGCCGCTAAGGCACTTGCTAATTTAACAAGCGCTTCGACATCTAAAAGAACCTGCGATAGGTAACCCCAAGTGTACGAGGCGTATTGGTACGAAAACCAAGTCTCGCACGGCCACCGCGCTCTCTATCGAATGACAGATCCGCATTTTCATCGGTGACGTTAGTGATATACACAACAGCTTCCCAAGCTTCAGTAGAAAGACCAGCGTTGAGGTTTACCAACGTGTAGGCATCTAACTCCAGATCTAACATAGTTACTTCGCCACCCGTTGCACCTGCAAAGGGTAGGCCACTGGTAAATGTACCAGCACCCGCAACTTGATCACTAGGTTGCGTGAACCGATCACCTACATGCTGCACAGTCGCCTGCACGAAGAATTCAGTACCCCCGAACCAATCTGTGGGGAAGGAGTAAGTCGCATTACCAGAAATCTGGAACTCTGGGGTTGATGCGAGACGGTTACCGTCTTCCACACCACCTAGTACAGCGCCATTGGCGTCCAACACTGTGCTGTCGAACTCAGATTCCACAATACTTCCGGATAGACCTAACTCTAAGCCTTCCAGTGGACGCGCGGTGAGTTCAAATTCAAAGCCGCTGGAATGTGCATCTTCAACATTAAAGGAGATGCGTGAGGAACAAGAACCGGCATCCAACGTCACCTGTAGATCTTCGATGTCAGCTTGGAACACAGCAACTTGCAACGACACGCCGTTATCAAATTCTGCTTTCATACCCACTTCGTAGTTCCACACCGTTTCATCATCATAAGACTGGAACGCACCGAAGATGGCGGCATCTTCGCCCTCACACAAAGCTATGTTCAGTGGATCGTTCACACCACCTAAACGAAATCCCTGTGCGGCTTGCGCATTAAAGGTGATGCTATCGGAAAACTCGTAGCTGGCGAGGATGCGAGGATTAAAACCATCTGAACTGGTGTTATCAACTTGTCCGGAAACAGCGTTGGCAAATAGTCCACCCGTCGTAATTGTGCGTTCTTCTTCGAAGTCATAGTAGCGACCGCCCAACGTCAGTCTTAAGGCTTCAGAGACATTGAACGAAACTTCACCAAATAGCGCTATTTGTTCGATGTCATAGGGCAGGTCAGAGTTGAAAGGAGAATCTGCACCAAAACCATTGGCCACAGCAGCAGACGTACCTGCGCCTAATGCCAAGTCAGTTGCTGCATCATAACCAGGAGTGGGTAAACGTTGCGCGTATACTCTTTCCGTATCGGAATAAAACACACCCACTAACCAATCGATCGCACCATCACCGTTAGAACTGATACGAAATTCTTGGGTGATCTGTTCTACATCTGTGGTATCCAACAAGTTGGAAGGCAACAGGGTATCTGCTTCGACAAAGCCATCTATGTCGATGGACACACTACCCGTGAGCGCACTGGCATCTCTGCTGACGAGGATATCCCGTTCGGTATAGCTGGTCACAGAAGTTAGATCAAAGCCATCAAAGCTAATCTCTGCTGTCAGGTCGAGCAATAAAGTCTCGTCTTCGAATTCCTCATCTAGTAACAAAAACTGCTCTCGCTCTCTAAGTCGTATGGCAGGTCGGGTGGTCGTGAACGGGTTAGCAAAGAGGTTAAAGGCTTCCTGACGATTGAATCCATCCGTTTCGGTCTTTTGATAAACGAGCCGAGGCGTGATGGTGACCATATCGTTGGGCTCGAACCTTAAAGCTGCACGCACGCCATTAGTGGTGCCGTCATTGACGTCGTCGCTTGTACCCGTGTCGCTTAGGGCATCAATAAAACCAGCATGTTGCGTGGTATACCCGACCAGGCGAAAGGCTGCCTTGCCATCGGCGAACGGAACGTTAATCATGCCTTTGGCATGACCACCGACCTCGCCGTCGGTCACAGAATTCAGATCCAACTCAAAAGAGCCTTCCTGTTCTTCAAGATTAGGTTGGTTGGTGATGTAACGAATGGTGCCGCCCACGGAGCCAGAACCAAACAACGTACCTTGTGGGCCACGTAATGTTTCAACTCGGTTTAGGTCGTATAAGTCAAAGTCTGGTGTGAACAAAGACAGCGAGATCACCGATTCATCTAGGTAAACCCCCACTTGTTCTTTAACTCCAGGTTGATCGCGAACAATTTGCCCGGCTGAAACACCCCTTATGGCAACCTGGCTTTGTCCAGGACCAAGGTTCTGCACGGTTAGACCGGCAATATTGCGAGACAACTCTTCAATGTTACTCGCACCTGCTCGTTGAATATCTCGTTGCGTCTGGACGTTTAGGGAAAAGGGGACTTCTTGTACAGTAGTTGCTCTCTTAGTGGCGGTGACCACCACTTCTTCGATAACTTGGTCATCACCATATAACGGCATAGATACACCAATGGCTAGACACAGCAATACTAGTTTCTTCATTTAAATTACACTCTCCAATGTTCGTTTTTGAAACATTGCGCATGATATTGATTTTCTATTCAACGTAAAGCTTGCAAAAAACTTTGTCTGACATACGCAACGGCGCGAATTATGCAGATCTATAGATGAATGTATACCCAAATCGCAAGCCCGAGTTAGACTATATTTTTGCAGGAGGTAGAGGTTTCACATGCACAGCTTGTTAATACTGACTGGGTTGGCAACATCTTTTGTGGCTTGGTCACTGCAGGCCAAGGTACTAGACGTCGAATCCCGTATAGATGCAGTAGCCGTCTATAGCAACGGTGCCACGGTAACCCGCATCGCACAAGTCAACTTACCTGCCGGAACAACGAATTTAAGATTCTCCAATCTAGTTTCTAGCGTCTCCCAGGAACGTTTGCAGTTGGAAACCAACCAACCCAATATCACCTTGGGCGGTTCAGCAGCGTGATGCCTACGACGCAGAATTTCAGCGTCTGCAAAGAGACATCGAAGCCACCCAGTTGAGCATCAACACAGTCGCAGATGCCTCCACAACAGCCCTACTCAAACTGAAGTTCTTAGAAGGCATCGCCCAAGGCTATGCAAAAGAGTCTTGGTTCGAAGGTGCAAGAGGATCGGCAGATGTCAGCTCTTGGCGCCAGGCCTTACAGGTACTAGAGGACGGCTCGACCCAGGCAAGGGGTACGCTGCGCAACAACCAAACCAAGACCAGCCAACTCGAAAAAGAACTGTCTAAGCTACGCCGGGAACTTACAGCACTCCAAGGGGGTGCCCTTTCTTCTAAACAATTGAACGTGCAAGTCACCACAGACAAGGCACAACAAATCACGCTGAAATTACATTACTTCCAGTACCAGGCGAGTTGGTCACCACAATTTGAAGCCAGACTAAGTAGCGCTGCCGGTAGCCTACGATTGGTCCAAAAAGCAGTGGTCACACAGGCTACGGATGAGGATTGGAGCAACATTGCGCTGACGCTTTCTACCAGCGAGCCCAGTGGCGCACTCGCTTCTCCACAGCTACCCAGCGTGTTTTTAGATTATCAGCGTGCACAGAAGCGCAAAGAAGGGGCAGATCTGCGGTCTTTCGCCACACCACAAGCTGTGGAAGAAATAATCGTCACTGCGTCGCGTCTTGACGGTATTGAGCAGGACAAAATAGACCTGTCCACCGTGCGCAATTACAGCATAAGTTACGACATTCCTGGTCGGGTAAACGTAACCAATCGCAACCATGAACCCGAGCTCTTCGAGATCACCAGCAATTCCTTCGACGTCAACCTTGTCACTCAAGTTGTACCCCATTATAGCCGCGACGCCTTTCTCACCGCTCGCTTCACCTATAATCAAGACACCCCGTTATATGGCAATTATATGCGGGTGTACGTAGACGGCACCTACGTCGGTGAAACCACCATGCCAACAGCATTGCCCCAGGATGAGATCACCTTACCCATGGGTCAGGACCGACGCATTGATGTTGAGGTAAAGCCCCAAGGTGCACAAAAGGACACCACAGGCATCGTCGGCAAGAGAAAGGAAGAACTCACTTCTACGGTATTTATCATCACCAATCGTAGAGCAAGTGCTACCGCTATCGAAGTGTTTGACCGATACCCGATTGCGCAACACAAAGACATTCGTGTTGAAATACCCCGTGACGCTACCCCGCCCACCGACAAAGATTGGCAGGACCGACCCGGCATCGTAATGTGGCAGCGATCTCTAGCAGGCGGCGAGAGCTGGCGCATCAATCATCAATACGAAGTCTCCTATCCAGCAAACAAACAGATCGAAGAAGATTATCGCCTCCAGTCAAACCCAAAAAGATAGGAATATGAGTAAAAAGTCCTCATTTAGAACGCAACGCGACAGCATGGGGGAACTCGAAGTGCCCCAAGACGCCCTCTACGGCGCCCAAACCCAACGCGCCATTAACAACTTTCCCATTAGCAGCCGAACCATGCCCTTGGCCTTCATCACCGCGTTGGTGAAAATAAAGGGCGCGGCCGCCAAAGCAAATAATCAGCTGGGAACATTACAGCCAGAGTACGCCAACGCCATTGTTGCTGCATGCGAAGAGTTATTATCAGACAACAACCTGCTGGCCCATTTTCCGGTAGACGTCTTCCAAACTGGCTCTGGCACCAGTACAAACATGAATGCGAACGAGGTGATTGCCACCTTAGCCAGCCAGCACTTAGGGCAGGTTGTTGCCCCGAACGACCATGTGAACTGCAGCCAAAGTAGTAACGATGTCATACCCACCACAATTCACGTAAGCGCGGCGTTAGAGTTGCACAATCGACTATTTCCCGCACTCCAGCACCTGATCGACACAATAGATACTAAGGCAGATAGCGTCGGTCAATATTGCAAAACCGGACGCACCCATCTCATGGATGCCATGCCCGTCACCATGGCCCAGGTCTTATCTGGTTGGTCGGCTCAAATGGTACAAAATCGCAACAATTTAGCCAGTTTTAAAACAACCCTGCACACTCTAGCCCAAGGCGGAACTGCGGTAGGCACTGGCATCAATGCACACATCGATTTTGGCAAGTGTTTTGCGCAGCAACTGAGTGCCGACACCGGATTGACCTTTCTGCCAGCAGATAATTACTTTGCCCTGATCGGCTCCCAAGATACCGCGGTTGCTGTTTCTGGGTTGTTGAAAACTACCGCCGTAAGCTTGATGAAAATTGCCAATGATTTACGCTGGATGAATTCAGGGCCGTTGGCAGGGCTCGGCGAAATCTCCTTAGAAGCTCTACAACCCGGATCTTCCATTATGCCTGGAAAGGTCAATCCAGTGATTCCTGAGGCTGCTGCCATGGTAGCTGCTCAAGTCATTGGCAATG
>QIGT01000426.1 GCA_003230835.1 Gammaproteobacteria bacterium | reverse complement strand
AAAGCAAACGGTTGCTCATACTGCACCGCGGCGTTTTGTACCATATTAAATCACGGTCTCGAAGCGGATGAAGCCGACGTTGAGCGATTAGTCCAACAAGGCAGCGGTGCAATTGAAGACAATCGGCTGCGAACCATTCTCGAATTTTGCTTGAAGGTTAATCTTGATCCAAAGGCCACTACGGATGAAGATATTACATCCTTGCGTTCCTGTGGTTTGAGCGACAAAGGCATTGTTCAGGTTATTCACTTAGTCAGTGACTTTTGTTCGTACAATCGTCTCAATCTTGCATTGGATACAGACTATGACTATCGCGATATGTGGCGTTCGTTGGTCAGTGACTAGTTGTTTCACCTTCGTCCAAGTCTGAAGCTCTGAAGCGCACTTCGTTGCTGGCCAGTGCCTCGGCTGATTCCAGCACTTCTGCTAAGGCTATTTCGAAACTTTGGGCTAGGCCGAAGAGATTTTTATGTTCGGCGTTAACCAAGGCCAGTTCTAACGTTTTCGCAGCATCTTTCAAACGCGCAGCGGCAAAACTACCAGCGACCCCGTGTAGGTTGTGGGCCAGCCTTTCGGCTTGGTCATATTCTTTTTGACTAACGTATTCTCGCATCTTTGCGCCGGCGTCACCGTAGTACTTACCGAAGTCGCCCATAAGCTTGGTCATTAGGGCAATGTTGTCGTTGTGGTTTTTTATGGCTTCACCCAAATCAATACCGGCGACTCGTTGTAAGCCGAACTCAATACTCTGCTGCTGGTCTGGTGTGTGAGTTTCAGTATCGCTGGCGCGACGTTTTTTTGTAGTTTCTTTTATTGGCAACAATTTTTCTAACGCGTTGAGTAGCCGATCAAAATCAATCGGCTTGGTGACGTAGTCATCACAGCCCGCAGCTATAGCGGCAGTTTTACGTTCGGTGAGGGCGTCGGCCGACACCGCAATGATGGGTAGAGTTAGTCCGTGTTCACGAATGGTAGTAGTTGCTTCCAAGCCATCAATTTGTGGCATATGGATATCCATCAGAATAGCGTCGTAGGTATTTTCGGTAGCCAGAGAAATGGCGTGCCGCCCAGTTTCGGCAATGTCTACTTCCGCACCAGCACGTTGCAAAAACTCTAATGCCAGCTGCTGGTTAATCGGGTTGTCTTCGGCAACTAGGATGTGCCTGCCTTGAAGAATAACATTGGCAGACACTCTGGTACTGCCTGTCTTTCTACCTACCACCGTGCCGTCGGGCGCTGCTAGACAAGTGATGGTGAAAGTAAACTGGCTGCCCACACCCGGAGACGAAATAACGTCTATGTTTCCGCCCATCACATCTACTAACCGTTTGGAGATAGTTAGACCGAGACCAGTTCCACCAAAGCGACGTGTGATTGAGCTTTCTGCCTGTTCAAATGAGTCGAACAAGCGCTTCATTTGCTGTGGCTCAATGCCAATTCCTGAATCTGATACGCAAAATTCCAACCCTATGTTTTGTTGCTGTCGCCTAGTCAGTTGAGCGGTAACCGTGATCTCACCTTGTTCGGTAAATTTAAGGGCGTTGCCGACCAAATTGACCAGCACTTGGTGCAATCGTAAAGAGTCACCAATGAGGGCGCCTGAACTAGGAAAGTCGGCATGCGTGGAAGCAAAATTGTCGACCTTATACTCTAAGCCTTTGCGTCGCATGTCGGTTCGAAACAGACGTTCCACGTCGGCTAAAGTCTCTTCCAGGGAGAAAGGTATTTCTTCTAAGGTGAGCTTGCCTGCTTCAATCTTTGAAAAGTCGAGTACATCGCTCACCAGTGAGAGTAAGTTCTCCCCCGCGTTACGTATGGATGTTAGGTATTCGTGTTGTTTACGACTCAACTCGGTGTCCAGGGCTAACCGGGTAAAGCCAACGATGGCGTTCATGGGTGTGCGAATTTCATGGCTCATGTTGGCTAAAAACTCGCTCTTCGCTTCAGTGGCTGCTTCAGCGATTTGACGTTGCTTGTCGGCTTGTTCGCGTTCTATACGCTGCGATATGTCGATGAGTGAGCCATCGATGACGTCGGCTTGATCAGAATTTTTAGTAATTCGTGCGGTCAATGCCATCCAAAAAACTTTACCCGAGCGCGTTGTACCTTGAGCTTCAAATCCAGCAACGAAATTTTTCTCTTCTAGTTCAGATAAAAAACGCTGCGCAGAGTCTGTTTTTAGAAACACCCGGTGGATAAGGTCTCGATAGTCAACAAGTAGTTCCTGGGTGGTGTCAAAATCTAACAATGAAGCCAACGTAGGGTTGGCGCTGAGTAGTTGCCCCTCACCACTGATACGGAACAATCCCTCAATGGCGCTGTCATATAAGGTTCGATACTCATCCCGTGCCGATTGCAAATCTGCATAGAGGCGTGCATTTTCGATACTAATTGCAGCCTGAGATGAAAGTAGAGAAAGCACTTCAACACGTTGTGCTGTGAATACGCCGGTTAACCAACGATGTTCGACATACAGTATGCCGGTCACTTCTTTTCGATGAATGATGGGTAGGCAAAGTATCGATAGTGGCTGCATGCGCTGTATATAGGCATCTTGGGTGAATACGTCTTCTAGCGTTGCATCACTCAAGACCAAACTTTTGTTGGTACGCGTAACAAACTGCACAATGGACACCGGCACATCTTGACTGGATTCCAAAGGTTCTGCGGGCGATAAACGTCGTGTCGCGCCTCCGTCAACACCCGCCACAGCTTCGACGTAGAGTCGGTCTTCTGTCCGCAGTATCATGCAAGCTTTTTGTGCCCCGGCGTGTTCCAAGGCCAAACGTAATAGTTTGGTGAGTACGCGATCGAGTACGATTTCCCCCGAAATGGTCTGTGCTGCGCGCAGTACGGTAGAGGTGTCTAGTACGCGATCACTGTACTCTGTGCTCTCGACGCTGTTTTGTTGAGTCTGAAAATCTCGCACCGTTAGGTCTGTCAAGTCGGTCACAGTTGAAGCATGGGAACGGTGGGTTGAAGGGTCTTCATCAATAAGCCCAGGCAGTTCTCGTTCGAGCTGATTGGCTTTAGCGACGGCGCCCCAACGCAGATAGGCCTGATAGGAATTCCGCGCGAACATCTTTGCGAAATCTAGCCTACCCC
>QIGT01000164.1 GCA_003230835.1 Gammaproteobacteria bacterium | reverse complement strand
ATGTAGAAATAACACCGAGTTCCTCACTAGATATCCACCCTGTCATTTCTTGGTTACTGCCATTGCGCAAAATTAGCCCACGATCTGGCTTGGCAGTCTCCATTAGAGCAGTGCGAAAACCATTCGACATCGCCAACAAGCCAAGCAACACTGCCACCACACCACCTATACCCACCACAACCACTAGACAGGTACCCACACGTGAACCAAGGTGTGCGAGATTCATAATGGTAACTGTTGTCATTTGTTGAAACATATCTCACTCCTAATTATCGAGGGGCACACCACTTCACTGGCCCTCACGTAAAGCCTCGACAATGGGCAAGTACACCGCAGCGGCGGCTGGATGCACACCAATCACAACACCAATTGCAACAGCCAGGACCAGAGCAAGTACGGCATCCGATAGGTACATCTGAAAATTTCCCACAATGGGTACAAGGTTCTGTTGCAGTAAAGGTTCCAGCCCATAACTGATTGCTACCCCGGTAAGCGCTCCGAGAACGCAAAGGGTCATGGCCTCACTTAGAACCAGCAAGCCCACATAGTGATTACCAAAGCCCAGCGTTTTAATGACGGCAAGATCAACAATACGCTCGTTAAATGATAACGATGCAACATTTGCAGTGAGTAGCAGGATGGTAAAAAACACCGCACCCAAGATCATAGTCGCGATAAGGGCCATATCGCCAAGTTGGCTGGCAAATTGGCGAGCGTAGTCGTCTTCACTTAAAGACTTGGTTGGGTCTGACGACATTTCAAATTGACCATCGATGGCTTGAATCAGTTGTTGCGGATCTATTCCGTCTACAACTTTCACCACGGCCCAGCCTACCTGGTCTTTCACCCAATCCATCACAGATTCATTGAAGTAATCGTAACGTAATAGAAACCAAGGTTGGATGCGGCTGTCTGTTGGTACAGCGTAGGTTCCCGCCAGCACAAACTCCCAATCCCATGAACCATCTTGCTTAGGCCAAATATCCCCTTTGATTGGAATGACGTCTCCGGTCTGCCAGCCAAATCGTTGGGCGATACCGACCTCTACAACTACGGCACGCTTGGATTCGGCAAATCGCTCTAGCACATCTTTTTCCACGAGAAGCTCTGGAAACACGGTAAAAAAAGTTCGGTGGTCGACTGGTGCCTTGGCAAATTCGTTTTTAGGATCTTGGTAGTAACCACCAAACCAGCTCATTTGAGTGATCGCAGCGACCTCGGTCATGCCACCAACCGCGTTAATGTGAGCTATGGGTAAGTTGTCTGTCATCGAATACTTGGCATCAAGCATTACCCGTTGAACACCAGCCAAGGTTGTGCCGCCCGCAAAGGCAGTACTAATAGCGTTCAGCAACATAAATAGTACGAAGGCAATAACCAATGAGAGGAATGTGAGAAGCGTACGCGTCGGCTTCCAACGTAAATTTGCTAGCACTAAACCAACACTACTCATGCGGGAAGACTCACAAGTACACCTTTATCCATTTGTAAAAGGGTAGATGCGTACTCTGCCGCCTTAGGATCGTGTGTGACCATGACTATGGTTTTCCCATACTGTTGATTGAGCATTTTTAGCAGAGCCAGTATTTCATCTGCAGTGTCACGATCTAGGTCACCTGTTGGCTCGTCACATACCAGTAGCTCTGGATCAGCGACCAACGCTCGAGCGATGGCAACCCTTTGTTGTTGGCCACCAGACAGTTCACTGGGTTTGTGCTTGGTTCGGTCGGTTAAACCCACAATAGTGAGTGCAGTTTGAGCTCGATGTCTTCGCTCTTTGCTATTGAGTTTGGTCAGTAGTAAAGGCAACTCTACATTTCCTAGCGCGCTAAGCATGGGCAACAAATTGTAGAACTGGAAAATAAAACCAACCGTTTGGGCACGCCAATCTGCAAGGGTGGCCTCACTGAGTTGATCAAGCGCTACGCCTTGAATACGAACAACGCCACTGCTCGCTCTATCTAGCCCGCCCAACAGATTAAGCAGCGTTGTTTTACCAGAGCCAGAGGGGCCCATAAGCGCGACAAAATCACCTTGTCTAATCGTCAGGTTTAGATCCCTCAATACCGTGAGCGTCTCGCCTCCACGCTTATAAGTGTGGGTTAAATTTTGACACTCAATCAATACCTTCTTGAGATTGGGGGTGTCTCGAATACTTACTTGATCGTCCAATTGACTCATAGTGCAGCTCTTGTTTATTGGCTGGTGAAAGATCCTATGGGTCGGCTCGAATAAAGGCTTGTCGTTTTCTCAAGTCAGTGGTCAATTACTAAAATCGCACCGATTTTCAAATAATCAGGGTCATATACTCAGGCTCTAAACGTAATTATTGCACGCAGGTATCTAATCTACTGCTGCTTGCCTTGGCGATATTGCGTCGGCGTGATGCCGTGCTGTTGCCGAAAGGCACGGTTGAAAGGCGCGATAGATTGATAGCCTGCTGACAAGGCGAGAGTCAAAACAGGCGTAGTATTTTGCCCGACATCTGCTAATGCTTCACATACCTCTGCGAGCCTGTAGTGGTGCAGCAGGGTATTAAAATTACGAAAGCCCATATGATTGTGAATGAGGTTGCGCAACCTGTATTGGGGCAAGGCTAAATGCTCAGCCAATTGGTGTACTGACAAGCCCATCTGCCTATACACTTTCTCGGACTCAAGCGCATGCCTGATTCTCTCCACTTCGATATGTTGAGTATCGTCACGATCCAACAAAATACCCGACGTAGATTTGGTCGGGTCCAGGTAGCCAACAATATCTTTGCGCATAAAACCCAAGACGATCAGGAATAGAATTAGAACTTGCACCACGAGAATGCTCATATGTATGGGATACATAAGGAAGAAGGGTGTCTGCCCTGAAAAGAAGCCCACACGCTCCACAACCAGCGATACAATGCCAACCAAAACCAGCATCATCACTGTTCTAGTTGTCCTTCGTTGTTCCACTAGGTCTACATGACGTCCTTTGGCCGCCCAATACATTGCAATGCTGCTCATGGTAAGTTGCAAACAAGCGGGTATCATTTCGTTGACTAATACCTTTATTGAGGTGTCATTGCTCGTCCACACCTCACCCAGTATCCATCCCAAGGGTTCTTCAAGAAACAACT
>QIGT01000313.1 GCA_003230835.1 Gammaproteobacteria bacterium | reverse complement strand
GTGATGTCACCGACCGCTATGGTAGGTATTCCTACATGCTGTTTAACGTATTCGGCCAACGGCGTCTGCCACATTCGGCCCCACTTGGGTTTCTGCCATTTAACCGTCTCGCCAGATGATATGTGCAGAATGTCTGCACCGGGAGAGCACCGCAATGTGTGGGGCATTGTCATCAGGTCTTTCCTGATGTCAGGGATTAGTAGAAGCTCAAATTTTTCTAGTTTGGGTGGATTCACCAATGAACACTTACTCCATCAAGGTCGCGCTACGTGGAGTCAGCCCCATGATCTGGCGCAGACTTCTAGTGTACGGAAAAACCTCACTCGCAGATCTACATCATATAATCCAAATCGCTATGGGTTGGGACGATGAGTATCTGCACAACTTTCGCATCCACGGTGAAGACTACGGGCTATCGTATGAAGACGGCATGAGCTTTAGTCACGATGCACGCCAGGTATTCGTTGATGACTTTGGTTTTGATACAGGCGATCGGTTCAACTACACCTTTAATTTCATCGCTCACTGGCTGTGCGATATCCGTATTGAGCGAATAGAGAGCTCGACACAACAAGCGCCCAGATGCTATGGCGGAAGCGGCCGCCTAGGAGAAGATGAGGCGCGTTATTATAAGGTTGACGAGTTTATGGCCTTAATTGATATTCTTGATAAAGTAGCTGCAACCGAACAAACCATTGCTGATGACGATTTTCACAATGCAATTGATCACTTTAGATCGGTACAATTTAGCCGAACCGTTATCAACAAACAACTGAAAGCTACGTTCCACAGTTGATGTAACGGATGCCATCGCCCGACTGATGTGGAACCCGCAAGAGGAGAGCGATCATGCAGTTTAAAATTCAAGTCGTTGTCGAAGATCATCACGGTGAGACCCTTACCGAAGATGTTCTCACCCTGGATAAATCCGTTGACGGGAAAAGTTTGCTCGGTTTGTCGCTGTTAGAATCCAAGCTCGTGCTTAAGCAATTGCAAAAAACCATCGTCAATCAGCAAGCCGATCACTACACCTGGGCACACCGATGCTGCCCATCGTGCCACAAGAAACGCCGCATCAAGGGTAGTTCTGATATTCAATACCGGACGCTTTTTGGTATTGTAACGCTATCCAATAAACGGCTCTATCATTGTCAATGTGAGGCATCAGCGGCAAAAACCTTTAGTGTGCTGAACGAATGGGTGCCTGAACACAATAGCCCTGAATTGCAGTATATTGAGACCAAATGGGCCTCACTGATGCCCTACGGATTGACGGTAGACCTACTAAAAGATGTACTGCCCATCAACGAGAGTCTCGACGCCGAAACGGTGCGACGCCATCTGCACAAAACCGCCCAACGACAGGACGAAGCATTGAGGGACCAACCAAGATTTATCTCGGGTTGCCAGAATGACTGGGCTAGGCTACCGAGGCCTGACAAGCCCCTCACTGTCGGTATCGATGGCGGTTATGTTCGAGATTGTCAAAGTCGCAAAACAAATTTCGAAGTCATTGTTGCCAAGTCGTTTTCTAAAACCAAAGCTCCTAAGCGACTGGGTTTTGTTCAGACACTGGACGCCAAACCGCAGCGACGCTTGATGAAGTTACTGAGAGACCAGGGGATGCAGGAAAACCAACAGATTACCTTTCTATCTGAAGGTGCGGACAACGTACGTGATTTACAATTTTTGATGCACCCAGAATCCGAGCATATATTGGACTGGTTTCATGTCACGATGCGATTGACTGTATTAAGACAGTTCGCTAAGGGTGTCTGTCATACTGACCCTGATACAGGGGAGGAATTGCTGAACAAATTGGACAGCGCAAAGTGGTCTCTATGGCACGGTAACGTTGATCAAGGCCTTGATCGATTGGACGATTGCTACTGGCTCTGTGATGATACAGAGCTGCGTTACAGCAAGCGCCGTAAGCTAGTCAGGCACCTGAGCGACATGATCACCTACATCCGCAACAACGCGCATCTGATAACCAACTATGGTGAGAAGTATCGTTACGGTGAAACCATTACCACAGCGTTCGTAGAATCAACCGTCAACGAAGTGGTGGCTAAACGGATGGTGAAGAAACAACAAATGCAATGGTCGCGTCAGGGGGCACATTATTTATTACAAACCAGAACGGCCGTGCTGAATGGTGAACTACGCGATCACTTTGAACGACGGTATCCAGAAATGTCATCAGATACCAATAGCGCTAGTTTCCAAGAGCCCGTGAAGATGGCAGCGTGATTTTTGTAAAAATGCCCCACACATTGCGGTGCTCTCCCCACGATGGGTCCATAACAATATAGGGACGAAAATTACACACTTAGTCGGTCAATGGACGCTAAGGGAACGAATACTGGTCATATCGAAATAGTTTTTCCTGCTCGTTTTATGAAGAAAATCGTACTCCCCCTTGAGGTTGACATGAGACCACGTCAAGACGCTCCCTCGCCGGATCGACTCAATAAGCTGAGCTCGCTTGTCTATGTTTCTCGTATTGATGACAATTTCCGATAACTTGAGGTAATTCCATAGAACAATGGCATTCTGAATTAATACTTTGCATGCCGTTGCCATTTCTTGTTGCTCTAATGATCCAGTCTGAAAGGCTCTATCATTGTCAAAGAACACAGCGTCAGAGAATTTGTTGGCTAGTTCCACCCGATTGAGTTGTTTTTGGATGCGCTGACGCAGAACAACATCATCATAGTAGGTCAAAATGAACTGGCTCTTGATTATCCGGCCAAATTCTTTAAGTGCACGATACAGAGGATGATCGAGTGCATAGGAGCTAAGTCGTTTGAATAATTGAGAGGCTGAGGTGTGCCTCGTTTGGATGGTTGCGATAAATCGCAGTATGTCGTCCCAATGCTTTAAAATGACCCGCTGATTAATGGTTCGACTAGGCACAATCGCGTAGCCCTTCTTGCGATAGGTTGCCTTGGTTGAAAATCCATAGATCTGCTCTTGACCGATATTGGCAAGCCTAGGTGCGAAGGAGATTCCCAGTAAATGACTGGTCGCGAATATCTGCTCGGTATAGCCGTGCGTATCCGTTGAGTGGATGCGATCTTTGCGGGTGTGATTGTCAATTAAACCATCAATAAC
>QIGT01000070.1 GCA_003230835.1 Gammaproteobacteria bacterium | reverse complement strand
GTCACATTAGAAGGAAAAGATGCATTTGGTAGAAACAGCGGTAAAGCAATTGTACAAGCGCCGCGTTCTCTTCCTCGGGTGGTGCGTATACCTGCGCAGGTGGCGACAAGCGAAAATGAATTTGTATTGTTGTCTTCCATTATCGCTGCACATGTATCCATTCTTTTTCCAGGTATGCGTGCGATAGATTGTTATCAATTCAGGGTGACGCGTAATAGTAATCTTTTTGTTGACGAAGAAGAAGTAGATGACTTGCTGATTGCCTTAGAAGGAGAGCTGTCATCGCGTCGCTATGGTGATGCTGTGCGCCTTGAAATTGCACAGAACTGCCCTGCAGATGTGGCAGAATTCCTGGCTGCGCAGTTTGTTTTAACTCAGGCGGACGTCTATCGCTGTAACGGTCCCGTGAACTTAATGCGGCTCACAGCCTTGCCAGATTTGGTCGAGCGAGCTGATCTAAAGTACCCAGGGATTGCACCCTCTGTTCCACTGCAAATACGAAATAGTGAGAGTATGTTCGCGGCGATTCGCAGTGGAGACATTTTGTTGCACCATCCCTTTCAATCATTTGCGCCTTTCGTAGATTTTCTACGGCAGGCGGCCAAAGACCCAGACGTACTTTCTATTAGGCAAACATTGTATCGAACGGGAAGTGAGTCTGCCGTGGTCGAAGCGCTAATAGAGGCGGCGATGCAAGGTAAGGAAGTGCTAGTCGTTATTGAGCTGCGAGCGAGGTTTGATGAGCAAGCCAATATTGAACTAGCAACCAAACTGCAATCGGTTGGTGCTCAAGTGGTGTATGGCGTGGTTGGCCATAAGACGCATGCAAAGATGTGTATGGTGATACGTCGGGAAGGACGTGGCTTGAAACGATATGTACATCTGGGTACTGGCAATTATCATATGCGTACAACAAGATTGTACACAGACTATGGCCTTTTTACTTGTGACAAATATCTAAGTGACGATGTGCAGAAAGTTTTTCAGCAACTTACCGCGCCGGGGAAGGCCGGCAAGCTGAGTCATATATTACAGGCACCGTTCACGCTGCATTCAAGCATGTTGGAGTTGATCCAAGCAGAAATTGCTGCGGCTAAAAAGAACAAACCTGCCGGTGTATACGCAAAGATGAATTCGTTGATTGAACCCCAAATTATCAAGGCGTTGTATGCGGCTTCACAGGCCGGGGTGAAGGTAGAGTTGGTGGTGCGAGGGGTGTGTGCGTTGCGCCCCAAAATTAAGGGTGTATCCGATAACATTCGCGTGCGCTCAATTGTTGGCCGCTTCCTCGAGCATACGCGAGTTTTTTGCTTTGAAAATGGCGGTGATAAAAAGGTTTACCTTTCCAGTGCAGATTGGATGGGTCGGAATTTTTTCTCCAGGGTGGAAACCTGTTTTCCGATATTAGACGACCAACTGAAAGAGCGTGTTTTCGAAGAGTCAATAAATTGTTATGTCAGTGACAACTCACAAAGCTGGCTACTTAACTCAAATGGCACCTATGTACAGCCGGCAGCAAAGAAGATGCGTATATCTGCTCAGGAAAAAATGCTGGAGCTACTTTGTTAGTGCTTGGTTATGGCTAAGTCGATGTCAATATCCTTGAGATATCTCGCCTCGTTAGCTAAATCAAGCGCGGTAAGAGGGTGGCTTTTTAGCCATTTTTTTGGAAGGGACAAAATAAGTTTGTTATCTTCTGCGACAGCCTCGATATGTGGTGGTGAGGCGTGGCTGCGATTGCGGTGAAACACCGCAGACAGACGCAATATCACCGCAAGCTTCACATAGGCTTCACTTAGATTGCCAAATGAACCCCGTGATATGCGGCGGCGGTGGGTTCTTACCAGTATCGCTAATTGTTGTTGGTCGGTTTGAGAAAAACCAGGCATGTCCATATTAGCCAACAGATACCCGCCATGTTTGTGATAGCCAGAGTGGGAAACAGCGATGCCGAGCTCATGCAAATTTGCCGCCCAAGACAGCGCGAGCTTATGCTGCGAAGTAGTTAACTGCCAAGCCCTGGCCAGTTGGGAGAGGAATGAAAGGGAGGTATCGCGTACTTGACGAGCCTGATGTTGATCTATGCTAAATCGCTGCATTAAGTCCGCTGCGGTTCGGTCTCTTGCGTCGTCATCTTGGTGGCGCCCCATCAAATCATAGATGACACCTTCGCGTAGCGCACTTTGCGCCGCAGTCATAGTCTTTGCATCAAGCGCATCGAACACCGCAGATAGAATGGCAACACCGCCGGGGAATACGGCTTTTCGTTCCTCCGATAAACCGTTGATATCGAGCTTCTCCAGAGTGCCCGCATCTATCAAGTAGTGGCGTAGGTCCTCAAGGTGCGCGCCAGTGACTTTTTCAGAATCGAAAAGGGTGCTAATAGCGTCGCGGACAGCATTGATTGTGCCCGATGTTCCGATAGCAGTGTGCCATTCGCTGCGCATGAATCTGTGTACGACAGGTTCTAGTTCTACGCGAGCATCTTCTATCGCGCGTTGCATCGCTTGTTTGGAAATCTTGCCGCTTGCGAAATGGCGTAGAGACATAGAGACACAACCCATATACAGGCTTTCTAAATCTTCCGGTTGAAACTTGTGACCTAGTATCAACTCTGTGCTGCCACCACCAATGTCAACGACGAGTCTTTTGTTGTCGTCTACACCTAGGTCGTTACATACGCCTATGTAAATGAGACGGGCTTCTTCTCGACCTGAGATGACATCGATTTTATGTCCTAGAATAGATTCGGCTTTTGATAAAAACCCAGTGGAATCTTGAACTCTGCGCAACGTGTTGGTGCCGACAACACGAACATGTTCAGCGTCTAGTGTGCGCAATCGTTGCGCGAAGCGTTCAAGGCACTCCAGGGCGCGTTCGATAGCCTGGGGAGTGAGTTGGTTGTTGTCGTCGAGACCTGCTGCCAGGCGCACCATCTCTTTGTGTTTATCGAGAACTCGTAATTGTCCGTTGCTTTCTTGTGCGATCAGCAAATGAAAACTATTCGAACCTAAGTCTAACGCGCCAAGTTGACGGCTATGGGGTTGTAAAGAGTTGGCTGGGATTTGCTCAGCAGCAGTAGACACAATCTATGTTTGTACGTAGATGCTGGCGGGTAACGGACA
>QIGT01000358.1 GCA_003230835.1 Gammaproteobacteria bacterium | reverse complement strand
AGAAAGGGAGAAATCATGGGGGCATATGCCTATGTGGCGCCGCAGACAGTGGACGAGACCATTGCCGTGCTCGCTGATCATGTGAGTAGTGGCTCGCGGGCGCAGATATTAGCGGGTGGCACAGACCTGTTAGTGCAAATGCGCTCAGCAGACCATGAACCCCACACCATTATCGATATTAAGCAGCTGGCGGAAACAAATACCTTAACCCTGGGTAGCGACGAAATTTACATAGGCGCGGCATTGCCCAGTGCCTTGTTGTATGAAAACGAAGAGCTAAAAGCATTGTTGCCGGGTTTGTTAGAAGCCTCTGATTTGATTGGTTCAACCCAAGTTCAAGGTCGCGCTAGCATGGGGGGCAACTTGTGTAACGCATCGCCCGCTGGCGATTGCATTCCTGCCATGCTCGCCGTTGGTGCGATATGTGACATCGCTAATGTCAGCGGCGGCAGGCAAATGCCGGTTGAAGATTTTGTTGTGGGCGTGGGTAAAAACGCATTGCAAGCAGGCGAGTTTCTACTCGGATTGAAGATCCCAACCCCAGCTAAAAACAGCCGAGATGCTTACCTGCGCTTTATTCCTCGAACTGAAATGGACATTGCTGTGGTCGGCTGTGCGGTAAATCTCACCATACAAAGCGATGGAACCTGTAGCGCGGCGCGTGTCGCCATTGGCGCTGTTGCACCAACTGCCCTAATGGTGCCTGCAGCGGCAGATGCCCTTATGGGCAGCCAACTAGATGAAGCAAGCCTACAAGCTGCAGGTGAAGCCTGCACTGCCGCCTCATCACCGATTAGCGACAAGCGAGGAACTGCAGAATATCGACGCAAGGTGGTTGCCGTTCTGTGTCGTCGAGCAGCAGCCATAGCACAATCAAGAGCCACAGGAGGTTAGACATGGCAAAATTACATGTTGAGACGACAATCAACGGCCAAACGCAAGAATTTTTATGTGACCCAAATCAATCGATGCTCGACGTCTTACGTGACGAGCTTGGTTTAACGGGTACTAAGGAAGGTTGTGCCACCGGAGATTGCGGTGCGTGTTCTGTCATGTTAGATGGGCGGCTAATCTGTGCTTGTTTGATGTTAGGTGCCGAAGCACAGGGCAAGTCGCTGGAAACAATTGAAGGCATTGCAGGGGAAAATTTACATCCGATCCAGCAGAAATTTCTCGAGCATGCAGCCCTGCAATGTGGAATATGCACGCCGGGTTTCATTGTTGCATCCAAGGCCTTGTTAGAAAAAAACCCAGACCCTGACGAATCAACTATTCGGTATTGGTTGGCTGGCAATTTATGCAGGTGTACTGGCTATGACAAGATTATCCGAGCGGTACAAGATGCGGCTAAGGAGCTTGCGCACCCGGCTTAATCAAGCGAATTTTAGGCCGGTTAATACAGAAAGATCTGCAATAGCTTGGTCTTCGCTAAGCACCTTTATGGTTTGCATCCCCAGCTTCCTAGCGGGTTTAAGATTGATACCCAGATCATCGAGGAAAATGGCTTCGCTGGGGTCAACCCCGAGCCGTGTACAAGTGAGTTTGTAAATTTCCGGATTTGGTTTGCGCACGCCTTCCTTGCTAGATTCAACCACTAGATCAAATAGTTGCATAACCTGCGCAATGGCATTACTTTTGCGTTCGCTACGGCTCATTCCAGGACCTTTTCCGGCCTTCACGTTGTTGGTAATGCAAGCAACTTTGAAATGTTCCTTGCAGGTTCGTAGGACTTTGACCATCCGCGGTCTTAGCTCTCCACTCAGTACTGCAATGACATCTTTGCCACTGATTCGATAACCCTGAGCGGCAGACTCGTCTGCGAATAACTGATCAAACTCATTCAAACTGACGCTGTTCGATTCGAATTGAGCCCAGGCGTTGGTTTCTGGGTTGGCTGCATTAATAGAACGGATGAAATTTTGTGGAGCTCCGATACTGTGTTCCAACTTTTTAAACGCATCGAATGGGCTGCTGGTGAATACGCCGCCAAAATCCCAAAGTATTGCTGATAGTTTCATGTTTGATTGGCCACTACATTTTGCGGTAGTCTACCGAATACCAAATTTCAGGTTCAATGGTGACAAGAATGTTGTCGCCGCTGCCTGAGTTTTCAACATAAGCCCGTCCTCGCTCTTCTCCGAGATAGCGGACAGCCATCGCCAGTGACTGGCTTGCGCTGGGTTCAGAAATTGCAAAAGGCCCCTCAATAGATACATATTGGTAGGGGGCTACTTCTGTTTGAACACACAAGCTCATTCTCTCTGCCTTTGCCAGCAGCCTGCCCTTAATAGACGTACCATGGGTCATCATCCAGGGCTTGCCGCCCACTTCATAGTCATACCAGATGGGTACCGCTAGTGGACCTTTATTCGCCCGGCCGATGGCAATGATGCCAACGTGAACATCTGCTAAGAACACTTCTCTTTCTGCTTTTGACATAGCCAACGACATAGTGGTTTACCTTGAGGTTTGGTTTTGGATCACATTAAGGCGAGTGTACAAGCATGTCCCACCGTATGCATATAGCCGTCACCCTCTATCGTAGGTGGCGTCTTCTGGTCTCAGCTGGCAGCTACCAACTTATGCTTTCTCATACCAGCGAGTTTTCAACCGAAGTCCATGACTGGGTGCTAGAGTAGATTTAGCTTCACAAGATAACAAATACGGGAGACCTGTTATGAATAAGATTGAAGGTTTGCATCACATTGCGATTGCTACCGCGGACATGAAAGCTCAGATTGAATTTTTTACCGACAAACTTGGTATGGAGTTGGTGGCGCTGTATTGGATGCATGGTGTGGAAAATACTTGGCATGGTTTTTTGCGGCTTAACGATGAGAGCTCTATTGCCTTTGTGCATAATCCCGCTATCGATAACATCCCTGTGCGTTTGGGCGAAACTCACGCTGGTAACGCCGCCGCACCCTGTGCGCGCGGTACCATGCAGCACCTAGCCCTTAAGGTGAAGGACGATGTGGAGTTGCATGCCATGCGCGACCGCTTACGCGCCAAAGGTGTCCCTGTGGTTGGCCCCATGGATCACGGCTTTTGTAAATCCATCTATTTTGCCGGGCCCGAATACCTAACACTCGAATTGTCTTGCTCAGAAGAACCCATCGATGTGCGAGCCTGGGTTGATCCAGAAGTGATGG
>QIGT01000303.1 GCA_003230835.1 Gammaproteobacteria bacterium | reverse complement strand
CTGCATGCCAGCTTTGGCTCGGCGGTCACAAATCCAACCTTCTTTGAGCAATTCGGTTTCGTGCCGGGTACGTTTGTAGGGAACCCTAAACTTCAACCGGAGAAATCAAAGGGCTGGGATGTTGGCGTCGAGCAGGTCATGTTAGATGGAACGATAAGCATAGATCTCACCTATTTCGATGCAGTATTAGAAAGTGAAATTCAAAGCCTTTTTCCTTCGGTGGTAAATGTTAGTGGCGACAGCGATCGCGAGGGGGTCGAGCTGACCATCAACTATCAACCTACTCGCAATACTTCGGTGGTGGCGAACTATACCTACACCGATGCAGATGAACCCGGTGGCGAAGAAGTGCTTCGACCCAGCCATGTTGCGAGCTTAACTGTTTCTGCGTTACTGATGGATGAGCGAGCCAGTATGTCCGCCAGCGTGGTGTACAACGGCGAAATGTTAGACAACGATTTCCGCAACTTCTTCACTAACGGTTTTATGGCTAGTCGCACCAAACTAGACAGCTATGTGCTGTTTAACATGAATGCCAACTTTAATGTGACGGATGCTTTTGAAGTGTATGTGCGGGTTGAAAATCTCTTCGATGAAGACTATGTCGAAGTCATTGGCTACGCTACGCCTGGACGCACATTGTTTGCTGGAGTGCGTTTTAACTTCGCATACTAGTTGAGCTGTCCCTTCTAAGGCAACGACTCCAAGAACAAGTGACCCGGCTGAGCTAAATAGCAGTGAATAGTGAAACTGATAAATCCACGGCAAAATAGATATTGCCAAGCCCCAGGACCTAAGTAAAATATCGTTCCCTTACACGGCTTAGGAGTTGTACATGATTCAGGTTCACCACCTTAATAATTCTCGCTCTCAACGCATACTTTGGTTACTTGAAGAATTGCAATTGCCGTACGAAATTGTTCAGCACACGCGAAATACTGAATCTAACTTAGCCCCTGAAAGTTTGTTAGCGGTGCATCCACTTGGTAAGTCTCCTTTGATTGTTGATGATGGTGAGGTGGTGATCGAATCAGCCGCCATTGTTGAATATATCGTGCGCAAGCATGGTGGTGGTCGTCTCACCACAGACTACAATTCGCCAGATTACCCCAGATATCTTCAACTGCTGCACTATAGTGAAGGCTCAGCTATGTTGCCGCTGATGTTAAACATGTACGTCGGCCGGCTGGGTGATGCAGGCGCACCGTTACATGATCGAATTCAATCGGAAATGCACAACCACCTAAGTTATCTAGATACCGAACTGGGTGACAAAAATTACTTTATGGGCAGCGAGTTCTCAGCCGTTGATGTACAGCTGTCGTTTACCATTGAAATCGCGCGGTTCATGAATGTGTTAGACAACAAGGCACACTTGAATCAGTTTCTTGAGCGTATTCATGCTCGGCCCGCTTATCAAAAAGCGGTGGCGCGTGGTGGTGAATATCCGTTTGGGGGTTAAACCGTAGTATTTAGCTCGGGTGCAAACTAGCGATTAAGTGATATATATCACCTCACACGAGCCCTAGCTGCATCTCGAGTCTCTGCAACAATACGCCGTTGTGCTCGGCTACCACCAATGCGCACCACTTGATCGCAGACGCGATCGATACGATCGGCGCAAGCTTGCCATTCGCTTTTAGCAAACTCCCCAAACGCTCTGGCCAATTCGATAACAACTTCTCCGGATCGCAACTTGTTGTTATCGTTGGCGGTCTGAAGTGTTTCAATGTAAGCGTCAAGTTCAGTAAATTCTTCCAAGGCGGCCAGGCACACTGCCTTGTGCACATCGATAAACACCCCTGGCCGTGGGAACCACTGATCGCCATAAGATCGAACGTGTTGCCAGATCTCTTTTTCAGTGTGAGCACCTACAAGCTGAGACCGCCACAATATGGCGGCGCTGTCGGTGAAGACATTTATTGGCGGGCAGGTAGATTGATTTGGCAGGCAATGGGTGGCAATCGTCTCTTGCATCTGCTCAAGCTGACCGGAATGCAATTGAAACAAGGCGAGATGCCACCATAGATGGCAATATAAGAGTTCATCAGAGGTGTAACTGGGAAGCCATTGTTGAAGCCACTGTGATGCAGAATCAGCCTGGTTCGATTCAATCAATACGTGCATATAAATGTGCGCGCTGTTGGCTGATCGGGGGTTAGCCTGCAAGGAAGATTCAATAAGATCTAAGGATTGGTCAGCGGCACCATTTTCACCCAGCGCGAAGGCGAAGGCGGAATCAAACCACCAATCGTTTTTGTAGTGCTCGCGTAACGGTTGTAGGAATGCGACCTGTTCGGGTTCTCTGCCAATTCTGCCGCTGAAGCCTATCATTCCGAAGACACCCGATGCTGAAGATATAGAAAGCGCGTCTCGTGGGTAGCGGGCCATGTGTGATTTAAGCTTTGCAAAAGCAGGCCCCAATCGACCAGCGGTCAGGTCAGCGGTGATGGCAACGTGCTGCTGTTCCCATTCATGGGCGCATGACGCAGCTTTAACCGCACACATTGCTGCTTCGTTGGCTTCGGTAAATTTTGCAGCCGATCGCAATGCGCGCGCACGGGCGGCGTGGGCTAAGGCAAAATTAGGGTCGCTGGAGAGGGCTGCATCGGTTGCTTGCAGCGCATTACCTGAACCCGACAGCAACACATCCCGCGCTACAATGTACTGCTCGCGTGCAATGTCGGACTCGGTGGTGAATTCGAGCCCGTAACGATCTTCAATTATCAAACTACGATCTAACTGCTACAAAGCGGTTAGCTTTACAGGAACCTCGGTATAACCTTTCACAAAGTTGGACATCACACGTTCAGTTTTTCCTACCACTTCAATCGTCTTGAAACGTTTCATAATTTCTTCCCAAACAATACGAAGTTGCATTTCTGCTAGGCGATTGCCCATACAACGATGAATGCCGAAACCAAACGAAACGTGATGGCGTGGGTTTTTTCTATCGATGATGAATTGGTCTGCATTTTCTATTGCTTCGGAATCTCGATTGCCCGAGATATACCACATGACAATCTTGTCACCACTTTTGATTTGCTTGCCACCTAATTCGGTGTCTTGTGTTGCGGTACGACGCATATGAGACAACGGTGTCTGCCACCTGATGAGTTCAGAAACCATGCCTGGGATCAGGCCGTGGTTGTCGCGGAGCT